>JAFGAQ010000218.1 GCA_016933595.1 Opitutales bacterium
ACCCCACCCACAATGCAGAATGAGGAATGATGTTGACTGACACGGGTGCCACGGATTGATTAAGAAGTTTTTCCCGAGACAATCATTACAGATTACCGCAATCCAAATCAGTCACAGCGTGAAGACAGACGTTATCGAACAATCCAAAACCCGGGTGCAAGTCACGGTCGGGTTTGAATCATCCGAAGTTGCCGAAAGCCGGGAAAAGCTGGTTCGCGATTTCTGCAAACAAGCCCGTATTCCGGGATTCCGCCCGGGGAAAGTTCCACAAAGTATTGTGGAAAAGCGCTTTTCGAAGGACATCCAGGGCGAGTTAAATCAGCGTTTGATTCGTCAGGCCTACAACGATGGCTTGCTCAAGGCTGAAATCGAAATCTACTCGGTGGTCGACATTATCGACGACAAGCTCGTGGGTTCGGACACGCCCGAAGTGGCATTTGTAGTGGACACCCAGCCGAAGTTTGAGCTTCCGGAGTACAAGGGATTACCCGTCGAAAAGGGCGATACGACAGTCGACGAATCCGAGGTGGAATCGAGCCTCCAACGCATGCTGAATCAGCGGGCCGAGTTCAAGGTTTGCGACCGCGAAGCGGAAAAGGGTGATTTCGTGAAATGCTCCTACGAGGGCAAGATCAAGAGCAAGCTGATCTCCGAAATTGCGCCTGACCATACCATTCTGGGAACCCAGGAAAACACATGGGAGGAAGCAGGCAGTGAAGACGGCATGGGGGTGGCCGCAGTGGTTGCCGCTTTGGTCGGCATGAAACCGGGGGACTCCTCCAAGGTCGACTACACCTTCCCCGAAGACCACGATATGGAAGAACTGCGCGGGAAGAAAGCCACCTACTCTGTGCAGGTTCATGAAGTGCGCCAGAAGGTTCTGCCCGAGATCAACGAGGAATTCCTCAAGTCGGTGCAAGCCGAAAGCCTCGATGACCTGAAGGGGCAGATCCGCAAATCGCTGGAAGCCCGCAAGGCACAGGAGGTCCAAAACGAGCTTCGCAAGGCGGTTTCGGAAAAGCTCCGTTCGAGCGTGGAATTTGACCTTCCCGAAAGCGCTGTAAAGCGTGAAACGGAATCGATCATGGAGGACTTCATGCAGCACCAGATGAGGCGTGGAGCGGACCCACAAGCGATCCAGGAAGCCGCAGCCAAGATCACGGAAGAGGTAGCCAACACCGCACGCGAACGCGTGAAGCTCGACATCCTCATCGGTCGCATCGTGGAGAAGGAATCCATCAAACTGGACCAAAACGAGTTTTCACAGGCCATCATGCAACAGGCGATGGCGACCGGAATGCCGGTTGACAAGTTTGTGAATGAACTCAAGAAGGATGAAGAGCATATCCAGGCCATCAAGAACCGCGCCGTGTTCTCGAAGGCACTGGATTTCCTGGTTGATCAAGCCACCATCACCGAAAAAGCCTGATGAACGAAGGCAATCGGTATCCGGTCTCATCCGTTCGAATAACCCAACAAAGGAATATTTGTGAGCCAATACATACTGCCAACAGTCTTTGAACGCGATGGGCGTACCGAACGCTCCTGGGACATATACAGCCGCCTCCTGAAGGACCGCATCATCTTCCTCGGCACGCCGATCAATGATTTTGTGGCGAATTCGATCATTGCCCAGCTCCTGTTCCTCCAAACAGAGGATCCGAAGAAGGATATCTATCTCTACGTCAATTCTCCCGGAGGAAGTGTAACAGATGGGATGGCCATCTACGATACCATGAATTTGGTAAGTTGCGACATTGTCACCTATTGCGTGGGTATGGCGGCAAGCATGAGCACGGTTTTGCTTGCGGCCGGAGCCAAGGGCAAGCGCTTCGCATTGCCCAACTGCCGGGTGATGATCCATCAACCGACGGGTGGAGCGGGTGGCCAAACCTCTGATATCTCGATCGCAGCCAAGGAAATCCTGCGCTGGCGCAAGACGATTAACGATGTTCTGGCATTCCACACCGGAAAGACCAGTGAGCAGATTGAAAACGACTCCGATCGGGACTACTATATGTCGGCTGAAGAAGCCAAGGCATATGGGATAGTGGATCAGGTTTTTTCACGTCCGGATAAAAAGAGCTGATCCGTCAGCCCTCCATTTGAAACGATGGCAAAAGCATCCAAAATGACTTTCTGTTCATTCTGCGGAAAGTCTCACAACGAGGTCCGCAAAATGATCGCGGGGCCAGCGGGCGTGTATATCTGCGACTCCTGTGTATCGGTCTGCCAGACGATTATTGACCGCGAGCTCAAAGGGGCACCCGAGCTTCCGCGCAACTCCGTCAAATTGATCAAGCCCAAGCAGATCAAGGAGTTTCTGGACGCCAACATCATCGGGCAGGATCACGCCAAAAAGGTTCTGTCGGTAGCGGTGTACAATCACTACAAGCGGCTCTCGTTTGAGCTGTTCGACAAGAACCGCAGCACCCCCGATCCGGAGGCGAGCAAGGAATTTGAGGATGTTGAGATCGAAAAGAGCAACATCCTGCTGGTCGGACCCACCGGAAGCGGAAAGACTTATCTGGCGAGGAATCTCGCGAAGATGCTGGATGTTCCGTTTGCGATAGCCGATGCCACCACGCTGACGGAAGCGGGCTATGTGGGAGATGATGTGGAGAACATCATCCTTCGTCTGCTCCAGTCCGCCAACTTCGATCCCAAACGGGCGGAGACCGGTATTGTTTACGTCGATGAGATCGACAAAATCGGAAGAAAAACCGAAAACGTGTCGATCACCCGTGACGTTTCAGGGGAAGGCGTGCAACAGGCCCTCCTCAAGATTCTGGAGGGAACCGTGTGCAACGTTCCCCCGCAAGGTGGACGCAAGCATCCGAATCAGGAATACATTCAGGTCAACACATCCAATATCCTGTTCATCTGCGGTGGGGCATTTGTGGGGCTCGACAAGATCATCCAGCACAGGCTTGGTTCCCGGCAGTTGGGCTTCGGAGCCGAAGCCAACCTCGCGCACCAGATCGATGCCCATACGATCATGGAACATCTGGAGCCCGAGGATCTGGTCCACTTCGGAATGATTCCGGAGTTTGTGGGAAGGCTTCCCGTGGTTTCGGTCTTGAAGGAACTCGAAGAGGAAGATCTTGTCCATATCCTGCTCAATACCAAAAACTCGCTCATACGGCAGTATGGGAAACTCATGTCACTGGAGGGGGTTCAATTGCGCTTCACCAAGGACGCCGTAGCGGGGATTGCGCGCAAGGCGATTGCGATGAAAACCGGGGCGCGTGCGCTCAGGTCCATCCTCGAAGGAATCATGCTGGACATCACTTATAGCCTTCCGGACATCAAGGAACCAGCCGAGGTGGTGATCAACCAAGCCGTCGTGGAGGGACGATCCAAGGCCAAGGTGCGGGTGAAATCCGACCCGCCGGACAAGCTCGACGCGGCCTGATTGAGCCTTGCCTGTGATTATACCATTGTTCAGACCTCAAGAATCCATTTCGCCATGCGAGTGTATCCAGCAATCGACTTAAAGGATGGATCCTGCGTCCGTCTTATTCAGGGCCGCGAAGACAAACAGACCGTGTATTTCACGGATCCCATTGAGCCGGCCAGGCGTTGGAAGGCCGCAGGAGCTGAGTGGATCCACATGGTCGACCTCAACGGTGCGTTCACTGGAAAGCCCGTCAACCACTCCATCATTGCTGAAGTCGTGAAGCTGGGGGTAAAGGTGCAGCTTGGTGGCGGACTGAGAAGCATTGAAGCTGTCCAGAAAGTTCTCGATCTGGGAGTGGCGCGTGCCGTGGTGGGAACCCGGGCATGCCAGGACGTCGGGTTTGCCCACGAGCTTGCCCAGGCATTCGGAGAAAAAGTTGCGGTGGGGATCGATGCGATGGATGGGAATGTTTCCGTGCACGGATGGACCCACGACACCGGAAAGCCTGTTCTCGAATTGGCGTCCGAACTGGAAGCTGCGGGAATTCGCACCCTTATCCACACCGATATCGCAACCGACGGGATGTTGACCGGCCCCAACCTCCAAGCAACGCAGGCACTTCTGGAGACGGTTGGAATCGATATTATTGCCTCAGGTGGAGTCGGTTCAGATGCTGACATTGAGGCACTTCAAGCCCTTGCGGCAAAGCACCCGCGACTAATTGGCGTCATCGTCGGAAAAGCCCTGTACGAAGGTAAAGTCACCCTAGATAGGCTTCCGCTTTGACCGGAAAGGTTGAGTCAGCGCATCATCTCATGCTCCGGAATGCCATTCGGGAAGGATTGACTGCGGCCCGGCGCAATGCGCTTCCGGCATTTTTCCTGATTGTGGCCGGATGCTTGTTGGTAGCTGCCTATTACAGACTTGAGGGGGTGAGAATGGCGCTCGAACGGGTTGTCCACTTGCGCGAGAAAACGGGATTGATCTACCCGATGCTGTCCACCGCATTCTTCGGAGGCCTTCTTCCGATCATCATGCGTCGTTTCCATCTCGGAATCCGCGAAACCTTCGCTGGCGCAGCATTCTACCTGCTGTTTTGGTCAGAAAAGGGCATTGAAATCGATTTATTCTATCGTTTGCAGGAATGGATGTGGGGATCGGATAACACATGGCGAACCCTCATCACCAAGATGTGTTTCGATCAGTTTGTGTACTCGGTGCTGATCGCTGCCCCCACCATGACTCTCGCTTACCTCTGGAAAGATGCAGGTTTCCGGATCAAAGGGGTTAAGGACGCGCTTGAAGTAAAGAGCTTCATTGCCAGAATCCTCACGGTTCAATTGTCCGGTTGGGCGGTCTGGATGCCTGGGGTCATGATCATCTATGCGTTTCCCCAACCGCTTCAACTACCCTTGAACAACCTCATCCTCACCTTATGGGTCATGCTTCTGGTCCTCCTCACGAAGGCAAAACCGGACGATGTCAAGCTACCGGATAATCCACTCGTCGAACCCGCCAATCAGGGAATCCGGCCATCTTGATTCTTTGAATGATCGAATTAGTCACCATTCAAGGGCTTCTGTGTTGAATCCCGCGCAGAATGGTGCCATCGTGTTTCAGGTAATTACCCCATGCCCGAACCGATCGAAAGCCGAATCCAGAGTAACCTCGACCTTCTTTTCGAAAAAGGCCGACTCAGGCAGGATGTCGACCGTGAGTTTGTCCGGAGCATCCTCATGCAATGCGTTCAGATGGGAGCGGC
>JAFGAQ010000219.1 GCA_016933595.1 Opitutales bacterium
CTTTTCAAATTCCATGGAATCCGATCCGTCCGGGACAAATCCCATGAAGCTGTTCCGCTGGATCAGGTGAGCCCCGATGTTCGAGGTCATGATCAGGATCGTGTTGCGGAAATCCACCCGACGCCCGAGGCTATCGGTCAGGCGTCCATCTTCCAATACCTGCAGGAGCAACTGCACGACATCCGGGTGTGCCTTTTCGATTTCATCGAGCAACACCACAGAATAGGCCTTGCGGCGCACCGCCTCGGTCAACTGACCCCCTTCCTCGTAACCCACGTATCCGGGAGGAGATCCGATCAAACGCGAGACCGAAAACTTTTCCATGTACTCGGACATGTCGATCTGGATGATCGCATCACGGTCTCCGAACATGTATTCGGCGAGCATTTTTGCCAAGTGCGTCTTGCCAACACCCGTCGGGCCAAGGAACAGAAAAGATCCAATCGGACGCCGGGGATCTTTTAGATCCGCACGTGAGCGTCTGAGTGCCTTGGCAATGACTTCAGTGGCGGGGTTCTGCCCGACCACCACCTTCTGAAGCTCCTTCTCGAGCTCAAGCAGCTTTTCGCTCTCCTTCTGCCCCATCCGCTTCAAGGGCACGCCCGTCCACTCGGACACCACCTGAAGGATCTCGTCCTCGTCCACGATGATCTTCTTTTCTTCGCGGCTCTTCTTCCATTCTTCGAGCATGGCCTCCTTGCGGGCCAGCAAACGCTTCTCCTCATCACGAAACTCCGCCGCCTCTTCAAAACGCTGACGACTGATCGCCTCCTCCTTTTTCGCACACACCTTTTCAATGTCGGAGGTGAGGGTCTCGAGTTCGGGAGGACGGCTCAGTGACTCAATACGGGCACGGGAACCACTTTCGTCGAGCACGTCAATGGCTTTGTCGGGAAGAAAGCGTCCGGTGATATAGCGGTCGGACAGACGGGCCGCAGCCGACAATGCGGTGTCGGTGAACTCCACCTTGTGGTGTTCCTCGTATTTGCGGCGGATTCCCTTGAGGATTTCCACCGTATTGGCAACCGAAGGTGCCTCAACCTTGACCGACTGGAAACGGCGATCCAGAGCGCTATCCTTTTCAATGTGCTTGCGGTATTCCGAAAGCGTGGTCGCACCAATGCACTGCAACTCCCCACGGCTCAGCGCCGGTTTGAAAATATTGGATGCATCCATCGCGCCCTCAGCGGCCCCGGCACCCACAATCGTGTGAAGCTCGTCGATGAACAGGATCACGTTCTTCGAACGCTTGATCTCCTCCATAACCGCCTTGATGCGCTCTTCAAACTGCCCGCGGTATTTGGTACCAGCAACCATCATGGCCAAGTCAAGCGTCACCACTTTCTTATCCAGAATGATCTCGGGAACATTGCCGGATGCGATTTCCTGGGCGAGGCCCTCCACGATCGCGGTTTTACCCACCCCCGCTTCTCCAATCAGCACCGGATTGTTCTTGGTGCGCCGGCAAAGGATCTGGATGACCCGCTTGATTTCCGGCTCGCGACCCACCACCGGATCAAGCTCATTCCGACGCGCCATTTCGGTCAGATCCCGTCCAAAAGCTTTCAAAGCCGGTGTCTTGACGTCCCGTTTGTCCTCTCCCGGACCGCCAACACTACTGGGAGCCGCCTCTCCACCTTGGGCAGAAGGATCCGCTTCAGGCGAAAAATTGGGGTCCAGCTCTGCCAGAATTTCATTCCGGCAACGCTCCACATCAACATCCAAAGTGCGCAGCACACGGGCGGCCACACCTTCTCCCTCACGCAGCAATCCAAGCAGAATGTGCTCCGTACCCACGTAACTGTGATTGAGCGCCTTCGCTTCCTTTCCGGCCAGAGCCAGAACCTTTTTCACCCTGGGAGTGTAAGGAATGTTCCCGGATGGTTTGGTTTCCGGTCCCTTCGGAACCTGCTTCTCCACTGCATCGCGCACCATGTCCAAACCCAATCCAAGGCGCTGCAGCACGTTGACCGCGACCCCCTGACCCAAATTGATCAAACCGAGCAGCAGATGCTCCGTCCCCACGTAGTTGTGGTGAAAACGGTCTGCCTCCTTGCGGGCAAGCGCCAGCACCTGCTGTGCGCGGGGAGTGAAGTTATTCATCGGTTCCATGTCGCAATTCTTAGAAAGGTTTTTCGATTATTCAAGTTAACGGGGCCTTGGAAGGATAACATTCCAATCCGGATCCATGAAGATACTTATCCATATATGGTTTTCCATCACCCCTCATCCGGTTTCACGTCATCAGCGGATGTCCCGGTATCCACCCCGGAATCCACAAAACTCAGCTTTGACGGATCCGGATGCGGGATTTCCGTAAAGGTGCGGCGCATCAAGTCAGCCCGCATTTCATCCCGCTCACCCGGAGCAAGGGACTTTCCTCTGCCGATCTGCAGATGCGCCGGCTGCATCTCCATGATCAGCCGGTCCACCGAATCGCGCACCTGCACCGGAAGCATGTGAACATCGCTCGCCAGCCGCATCATCGACAACAGGTTCATCGCCTCACTGGAGGTAATCAGATGGCCGCCACGCAAGATGCCATAGGCGCGCCCGATCCGGTCAAACATTTTCACCGCATTCCCCTGGAACAAGCGGATACGCGCCTTCCACTCGTGGGAAATCACCACGCGGATCACATCCTCAATGCGCCGGATAATGACAGTTTCCGACTCCCCAAGGGTCTGCTGGTTCGAAATCTGAAAAACACTGCCGGACGGGTCCGATGCCTCACCAAACAACCCGCGCGCCACAATGCCGATTTGGTTCATCGCCCGAACCACTTTTTCCATCTGCTTGTCCAGAACAAGCGCCGGCAAGTGCAGCATGGCGGATGCACGCAAGGCGGTGCCGAGATTTGTCGGGCACGCCGTCAGGTATCCCAGCTCCGGGCTGAAGGCATAGTCCAGGCGCTTCTCCAGCTCATCATCCAGAGCGCTGCTATCGGACCACAGCGCATCAAAATCGAGATCCGGGCGCATGACCTGTATCCGGAGATGGTCCTCCTCGTTGATCATAACGGCCATCAGCTGCCCTTGGGCAATGGTGACTCCGGACGATCCACGGCTTTCACACAGTTCCTTGCTGATCAGGTGCTTTTCCACCAGCAACTGCTTTTCCATGTCGTTGAGCCCACCCACTTCAAAATGGGCACTCGACGACATCTGTGGAACCGCAGCCACAGCTTCCTTGCAGGTGTCATAAACCGCCTGACGCTGGGCAGGTTTCGCCCACCCCGGAAAAGAATACCCGGCAAGATTCCGGGCCAGACGGATCCGCGACATCAACAACACCGGATACGAAGGAGACTCAAGCCCCTTTCGCTCCCCTTGTTGCATCACTAACCACTCAATTGACATAGCCGCTCACCCTCCGGATTTTTCTTCCGCTGATTCGGCCTTTTCCTCAGCCAACGACTCGATACCCACTTCAAGGTCACGGATCCTGTCACGGATGATCGCCGCCTGCTCGTAAGCTTCTTCCTGCACAGCAGATTGCAAATCCTGCTTCAGACGCTGCATTTCACGGTGCAGATCCACCCGCTTCATCGACAAACCCGGGCACTTGCCCGCATGGGTCGTTCCGGGATGCATTTCCTCGATGATAGGTTCAATCGATGATCCCAAATGCGTGTAGCATTCCGGGCATCCCATCCGACCACGCTTCTCAAACTCCGCCAATGTGAACCCGCATTCCGGACACACCATTGACGCACTTGCTTTGCTATGGGGCATCGCGATCTTAAAAATCTCGGACAACGAAAACGGACCTTGATCCAATACCTGTTTCTTCAACGGACAATCCTCACATATGTCCAACTTGTAGATCTTATTGTTGATGATCTGCGAAAGATGGATCGTGGTCGGCTTATTACAGCCTGAACATTGTTCTGGACGTGCCATATATCAGGAAATGTACGGATGTTGTCAGTGATTGCAAAGTCAATGCACGAATCCTGCCAATTCATCCGACACTCACTGAATCCGCATGCCCGACGCAAGCGGGAAATGCGCGTCAAAGCATGGTGCCTTCTTTGCGCACCCGCTTATGGAAGACTTCCAGCAAGCGCAAAGTCAATGCTCCCGGCTTGCCTTCCCCAATCGGGCGCCCATCGACCTCAACCACTGGAACCATTTCAGCAGCTGTCCCGGTCAGGAAGCACTCGTCGGCCACCCACACATCGTAGCGGCACATATTGCATTCCTGAACCTTCAGCCCAATCTCCAGCGCCGAGTCAATCGCCGCCTGACGGGTGATGCCCTTGAGCGCTCCGGTTACCACCGGCGGAGTCAGCATCACGCCCTTATGGATCACAAAAAGATTATCACCCGTGCATTCGGCCACAAATCCGCGGTCATCCAGCATGATGGCTTCTTCATACCCGCTGAGCTGGGCTTCCATCTTGGCCAGAATGTTGTTCATGTAGTTGAGGGACTTCACCATCGGAGGAAGAACGGCCGGTCCAGTCCGACGGGTCGGCACCGTGATCAGTCGCATCCCCTTCTCGTAATACTCCTTCGGATAAAGCTGGATCGCATCCGCGATCACAATGAGCGAGGGCTTCGCGCAGCTCTTCGGAGAAAGCCCTAGAGAGCCAACGCCACGGGTTACCACCAAACGGATGTAGCCATTATGGATCCCATTGGCACGACAGGTATCGCATACAGCCTGAGAGACCTCGGCTCGACTCCAGGGCATCTTCAGCATGATCGCCTTCGCCGAGTATTCCAAACGCTCAAGGTGCTCATCCAAACGGAACACACATCCATCATACACACGAATACCTTCAAACACCCCGTCGCCGTACAGCAATCCGTGGTCAAAGACCGATATCTTGGCATCCTCTCTGGAAACCAGTTTTCCATCCAGGTAGATCTTCAGTGTGTCGCTCATGGTAAATCTTTCTGTTCGGAGCCGATCCATTCAAACAGGCTCAACGGTCCAAAACCCTGAATTCCGGATTCCTATCTGTCAAGTGTGATCCAGCCTGAGACCCCATCATTGAATGGGGTCACCTTCCGGCTCAATCCCATGGTTTTCCAAGCGAAGCACACATTCAATACCGGTCAACCAAAACGCAATCCGCGCCAATGTGACTCAACCGGAGGACACATCGTCCCGCCTGACGCGAAGGCTCACAATCGTGGCGCCCCAACCCGATGGGCCGGTGCTATCCAACCCGAAACCGGTGACCATCGGATGATTTTTCAGAAACGCATGAACCCGCCGCATCTGCACCCCTTTGCCTTTGCCATGTATCACCCTGACCACCGGAATGCCCTTCTCGATGCAGCATTCGAGGTAATCTTCCAAAACCCCAATCGTCTCGTCCGGCCGGAAACAGTGCAGATCCAGAACACCATCAACCGGAATCTCCATCGGCTCGGCACCCGCCAAGTCGGGATCCTCCTGTTGCTCACCTCGATTTACTATGGCATCAAGGGACAGGTCCCCCCGCTGCGGGAGAGGCCTTCCGGAATCCTGCGATTCCCCCCTCCATAGCCGTTTCAACAGGTTCCACATGCACCCATACGCTCCAATGTCCTCAATCCACCAGTTCAGGCTTCCGGTAACCCATGCCAGCAAAACTCGCCACCAGCGAACCATCCGCATCCAGAACATCCACCTGATAGCCACAGATCCGTTTCCCCGCCTGAATCTCGCGGGCCACCGCCCGTATTACGGGTCCTCTCGGGGCCCGGAAATAGGAAATGTTGACGTTCACGCCGACCGTCGGAAAGCCCTCCGCATTCGAGGCCGCAGCAAAGGCATAGTCGGCCAACGTGAAGATCACTCCGCCCTGCACCCGGTCAACCCCGTTCAAGTGATGCTCACTCAACTCGAGCTCGGCCACTGCCTGTCCCGGAGCTGCCTCCAGCAAACGCGCTCCAATCATCTTCGCAAAACGGTCATTCCTGACACGCTGTATCATCTTACTCGAGGCATCGGTTTCCATAACCTGTATCGAAACCGTTAATCGCGAGCGGTGCAATCCATCATTGCCTACGCGGGTTGGCCTCAGCTCCACCGTTCCTTAACTCAATGACCGGTTTGCGACTCACCCCAAGTTTCCGTTTGCCGCATCCCCCCGGATGGACTCGACCGCTTTGACCTTGTCACCTTAGGCAACGCAGTATTCGCTATGGAAACTCATTCCGTCATGTCCATGAAGAAAAAGATCATTCAGGAAATCCACTCCGGCAGTTCCAATCCCCTCGTCCGCTATAAGGGTATTCAAGTCGGAAATGCTTCCTGGATCTATTTTCTGTATTTTGAGGTGGTCACCTTGCTTTTCCGCAACTTGCCGGGAATCCTCGGTATGCTGATGCGATCGGTTTTCTTCACGCCCTTACTCGGATCCGCCGGGAAAAAAATCATTTGGGGCACCGGAATCACCCTGCGCAACCCGCGCTCCATCCAGATCGGAGATCAGGTGGTTCTCGATGACAACTGCGTGCTCGACGCCAAAGGCACCACGGACACCACCGGCATCACCATCGGCGCCAAGTCTTTCATATCCAGGGGCGCAATTGTCTCCCTCAAAGGCGGCCGGATCTCCATCGGAAGCGAGTCGAGCATCGGACCCTACTGCCTCATCCAATCGATGGGAGAGAGTCACGTTCGCATTGGCGACTGCGTCGCCATAGCGCCCTACTGCTATGTCGTTGGCGCTCCCGATTACCGCACCGAATCCACGGATACCCCGATGGTCCATCAGGGCTTTGCGGAGGAGCTACCGGTCGAAATCGGGAATGATGTGTGGATTGGCACATCCGTTACCGTTCTCAGAGGATCGGAGGTCGGAGAAGGGTGTATTGTCGGAGCCAACTGTGTCGTCCGTGGCACGATCCCGCCCTACTCTGTCGCCGCAGGCAGCGCCATCGCATCCGTCCGCAAATCCCGCAAAGCATGACCCGCTCCCCACTTCGTCGGAGCCATCATTGACATTGCAGTTCTGCTGATCACTGCAGCATACAGGATCAATACTCATCAACCTTTCAGCCAAGAGCCCGGATTTGCCGAAATGCATTTGAATCGATGAGATGGAGAGTGGTTCTTTCACAAAAGACCCACCATGGACAAATGAGGGACATCATTCCTAAATATCCGAATACGCAGCTTTGCCTTGATTCTCAATCCGATAGGAGCATGATCACACTCCCCGGCTGCCCGGTAATATGATAGTC
>JAFGAQ010000220.1 GCA_016933595.1 Opitutales bacterium
AAAATGGTGGGAGATACTGGAGTCGAACCAGCGACCTCTTGCGTGTCATGCAAGCGCTCTAACCAACTGAGCTAATCCCCCTCTCATCATGCGGATGAGACAAGACAAAGCGTGGATGAAAACCGCTTATCCCCCATCCGTCAAGCGCGGAAAAACGGTTTTGAACCACCTCTTGGGCAAAGGCCGCAACTGCAACGCCGCTGTTCCGGCTGCTCATCGCCGCCCTACTTCGACAAGCAACCTCCCGATTCCCGCTTAAGATAAGAGCCACTTCAGAAAACCATCTTTCGCCACCCCACGAAGCGGATCTACCCGAAGTGGCGGGAGCACCCTTGCTCGCCCCTGCTTCGATTCTCAATTTCCCTCGAATGGCAAGCATCCCCCCCTGCTTTTATTCCACGGACCGGGTAGGGCGAGGTGTCCTCACCGAGCCACCTATTGCCCAAACCCCGAACGTGTCATCCCTTCCGAAGGAGGGGGTGGCTTCAGCCATCCTCTTTTGCCCGCCTGCGAGCCATGCTCCCATGTTCACGGCGGATGAGCGGGGACGCTCATCCCTACCTACATCAGCCCTTCTCAGCTCGCCTATGAAGGCGTCGCCTGGTGGGCGTTTCCCTGATCTCCACGTTGAAACCGCCTAACGCGATACCATCAGCATTCGCCATCTGGATCCCTGCCCTCGTCCACATCGTTGTAACGGAAGTAGGAGTCCAGATCGGTCCGGTGCCCAAGGCCACTCTGTTCCTTCGACATCTGAAGATCCGTCTGGATCTCCGGACCATCCCGCGAGTGGTTTTGCGGGGACTGAAAGGCATCTTGTGAAGGCATAGTGATCAAAAATCGGGAGTTGGAGGCACATCGTGGGGCCCGTGACGCCTGTCAGCCGGCTCATGGCCATCCCGACGACTGCGCATCCGTTCCAAACGCTCCTGAAAGCGGTCGCCCTTTGCGGGATGCCAGCTCGGTCTTTCTTCCAAATACTTGCGGTAAGCGTCGATCTGCTCCGCATTGAGATGCCTCTCAATCCGCGACTGGGACTCTGTGAACAGGGCATCCAACTCTACCCGTGTTTTACGATGGATTTCTCCGAACCGAGCCGCAGTTTGGGTCATCTCACCCCGAATCGCCTCCCGCTGTTCGTCAGCAAGGCCCAGACGATGATCCATACGATCCAGAACCCGGTCGACCATACGGACTCCACCACTCATGACGCGGACGTCGCGGGGAGCGGGTGGAGGTACATCCGGAAGCCTACACCTGAGCACCGCCATTGTTCCCACAACCCCAAGCCCGATTCCCAGAGCCAATACCCCAACTAGTATTGCAAAGACACTCCAACGCAGTTTCCGAATCATAACCACTCACTCCAATCTCCCGAATCCATAAACGCACTTACCTCATCCAGGCTACCATCATCCGAATCGCTCAACTGCCCACCCGGATACAAGACAACAGCCGCAACCAGACAAGCCGCAACGGTAGCATATAGCACGCGCAACCGCATGCCGCCAAACCACATTGCCAGGGCCTCATCCCAGGCCAATGGAAGCGCTTCGGGTTTGAGTTCGGCTTCAAGAGCCAGACGGACTCCTGCGCGAACATCGATCGGCGGAGCTTCGTCAACCTCTGCCCGGCGCACCGCCTCATCCCACACCGGATGCAAATTGCAATTCGAGTCCTTCATGGTTCTCCAGATGTTTTTTCAGTTTGTTTCTCGCCCGGAAAGACCGGACCTTGATTTTTGAAATACTCCAACCCGTTTGGCGGGCAATCTCCGTCATCGACAGATCCTCAAGATACTGCAGGGACAGAATCATCGCGTCCTGAGCCTCCAGCCTATCCAGCAACCAACGCACCAGGTCGGTCCGGGTCAATGTACCACGTGCGCCAGCTGCCGATGGGTCCGGCATATCCGACGGATCCAGCTCCTTCTTGCCACCATCCGAAGCTGTAGCTTCCACCGTCAGGAAAAGCGGGTTTCGCTTCCGGGCGCGAAGCCTGTCGTATGCAAGATTGTATCCGACACGTCTCAACCACACGCCGAAAGGAATCTTCGGTTTCCATTTGGAAAGATTCCTGAACCCCTTCAAGAACGTATCCTGAACCAGATCTTCAAGATCCGCTTTTTCCGGACAAAAACGAAACAGGCTGCGCGCGATCATAGTCTGGTATCTCCTCACGATTTCATCATAGGCACCCAAATCACCCTGAAGCGATCGCATAGCCAGCTCCTGATCGGAGGCCGGGTCTGTCGTATTCTTGTCATTTGAATCCATGGTTCGGGGAAGGTAGATCCCATTAATATCAAAAGAACCCGGCCCTTGTCAAATGATCGACTGGGGCCAGAGTTCGCGCTTAAGGATTGAATGGTAAGGGACTACTCTTCCGGGTCGGTGACGGTCTCCGCCGGATCCTCCATCCATGCCCCGCGGTCACCACGCCGACCCCATGAGCGACCGTCCCGCCCGAAGCGACCGTCCTTATTGCCATCGAAACGCTTGCCCAGACGATCCCGGAATGCTTCCAACTTCGTGCGTTGTTC
>JAFGAQ010000221.1 GCA_016933595.1 Opitutales bacterium
GGCGGCAGCGAAAGCCTCGTGGGTCTCGATCTCGGGATCAAGCACAAGTGGGAGTTTGCCTCATGGGGTGTGGCCAACACCACGATCAGCTACACTCCCGCATTTGAAGACTTCGACAACTACCGCATCTCTCACACCACGGATGTGGACATTCCCCTGGGCACGTCCGACATGTGGAAGCTGCGGGTTTCAGTGATGAACCAATACAACAGCAAGCCCATCGGCTATCAGGACGAGCTCGATACCACTTGGGTGTTGGGCCTCCTTCTGAGATGGAAGTAATCCAGCTCCGGTTTCAGGATTGAGGGATTTGGGAAATGCCTCGGGTTAGGTTGCGGAGTCCGCGATGGCGGTTCCGGCGAGGTAGCCGGTGGTCCAAGCATTCTGGAAATTGTAGCCGCCGGTAATCCCGTCGATGTCGAGCACCTCGCCCGCAAAATGCAGGCCGGGCGCGATGCGGCTCTCCATGGTTTTCATGTTGACCTCGCGCAGCGGGACTCCGCCGGCAGTGACAAATTCCTCCTTGTTGTTGCTTTTGCCGTCGAAGGGAAGCTCGGTGGCAAACAGTGCCTCGGCAAGGCTTTGGATTTGCCCCTTGTTCAGGTCGCAGCACCTGAGATCAGCGCAGCCCTTTATCGTGCAGAGGCGTTCCCACAGCCGTTTGGGAACCCATGGGACATCCGCATTGGGGATTTTGCGGGTCGTTGCGCTCCGGATGATGTCGCCGAGGGTGTGTAGGATTTCCTCTTTTTGCAGGTCAGGTACAAACGCTAAGTTGAGGGTGCCCTGATAGCTGGAGTTGGCCAGATCCCGGGCGGCCCATGCCGATAGTTTCAGCATGGCTGGTCCACTCAGCCCCCAGTGGGTGATGAGTGCCGGACCGGTTTGCGAATAGCTGGATTCGGGTCCTTTCCAAGAGAGTCGAATGTTGGGGAAGGATAACCCTGCCAGGCCCTCCAATAACGGATCCTTGATGTTGACCGTGAAAAGTGAAGGAACCGGCGAAATAATCGAGTGCCCCGCGCCAGCAGCGAGCTTGTGCCCCTGAGGGGATCCTCCGGTCGCGAGGATGATCCGGCGCGCCTGCAGAATTTGACCGTTGTTATCGTGAACCAGCCAGATTCCTCCGGATGGTTCGATCCGCGATATACCGGTTCGGATATTAGTGCGGATCTGGAGTTTGCTGAGGGTGTCCCGGAAACAGTTGACGATGGTCATGGATTCGTCGCCCACGGGGAAGACACGACCGTCGTCTTCCGTGTGCGTGTAGACCCGGTGTTGTTTGAGCCATTCGATCATGTCGGACGGCTGAAATCGGCTGAATGGACCCCGGAGTTCGCGGTGTCCTCTGGGGTAGGCCTGGACCAGCACGGCTGGATCAAACTCCCGGTGCGTGACATTGCACCTGCCTCCTCCCGAGATTCTGACTTTAGTGAGCGGTTGGCCGGTCGCCTCCAGGATCGTGACTCTCAGACCCGGCCGGGCTTCTCCGGCAATGATGGAAGCAAAGGTCCCGGCTGCGCCACCTCCGATGGTGACCACGTCCCACGGTTCGGTGCTCATGACGGTTGCGGTATGTACCGCCACAGGGTGTCCACCAAATCTTTCATCCGGACCGGTTTGGTGAGGTAATCATCCATTCCGCAGTCCAGGCAACGGTCCTTTTCCTCTCGCATGGCATGGGCGGTGAGCGCAATAATCGGTGTGTGGTTGCCCGCTTGTTGCTCAATTTTGCGAATGGCGCGGGTGGCATCGTAGCCATTCATCTCCGGCATCTGAACGTCCATGAGAATTGCGGCAAAATCCAGATGCTTGAGCGCTTCGAGCGCCTGTTTGCCATGTTGGGCGATGGTGACGCGGAATCCCGATTTGCACAGCATTCTTTCCACTGTGATTTGGTTGATGCGGTTGTCTTCGACCACCAGAATTCTCGGTTGGATGCTGGATTCCTTTGTTTCTGCCGGGGCTGGCGAAGAGGCGGTTTCCTCACGGTGGGTGATCGTATTGAGAAATCGCTCACAATCCATGACGGAAAGCGGCTTTTCGAGACGGGTGCATTTGGGAAGGCGGATAGCGGGATCGCTGGTGAAAGTGGAGGCAGGGGTGCTCCATTCCAGTATCAGCCATGGAATGGAAGCCATCGAGGCCCAGTCCACCTCATCCGTTCTCCTCATTAAATCTATGAGCTCGACTCCGTCCATGATCCCGAAGTCGAAATCGCGGATATGGAAGGCCTTGGATTTGAGCTGGGAAAGCATGTCCTGCGCTCCGGAGCATGATGCGGCATCCGTTTCGCAAGCGGAGAGTTTGCGGCGGATGTCATCGATGATCGGCGAGTCCTGCATGCAGATGAGCCCCATTCTTTGCCCGAACATATGAGGGGTTGGGACTTCGTGGATATCTTGCTCGAGTTCGATCCGGAAGCGGCTTCCTTCACCCTGTTGGGCATCGACCGATACCTTGCCGCCCATCGCGCGCACGAGTTTTTCCACGATCGTGAGCCCGAGGCCAGTGCCTCCGTGCCTGCGATTCATGCTCATATCGCCCTGTGTGAAGGGCTGGAAAATGGCGGCCTTAGCCTCGTTTGGGATTCCGATCCCAGTGTCCTTGACCGATAGCTCAACGCGCGCTCTGCGGTCGTCGAGCATGCGGGCGGTTGCGTCGAGTCGCACCGATCCGATGTCGGTGAATTTCACGGCATTGTCCATGAGGTTCATGAGAATTTGCCGCAGCTTTGATTCATCTCCCAGGAAGAAGCGGGGCTTGGTGACCTCATTTCCGATGATCACTTCAATACCCTTTTGGCGGGCCTTGCCGGAGAATCCCTTTGCGACATCCGCTATGAGTTGCCGGAGGTCATAGGGTTCGTGGGCTACTTCCATCACCCCCGACTCGATTCGCGAAAACGCCAGAATCTCATCGATAACACCCAGTAGGTTGCGGGATGAAGTATCGACCAGTTTGAGCATTTGCCGGTGGCTTTCCGGCATCGGATCGCCCATGAGCACCTCTGTCATGCCTATGATGGCGTTCATGGGTGTCCGGATCTCGTGGCTCATGTTGGCCAGAAACTCGTTTTTTGCCTGGTTCGCTTTTTCCGCATTGAGCTTTTGCTCCTCGGCTATCCGCTTTTGGCGCTCCAAATCGTCGGTGCGGCTTTGCAGTTCCTTGTTGTTGCCTTCAAGCTGGCGGGCATACGCAGACATCGTCCGGTAGAGCAGAGCGTTTTCCATGCGTTCACTGATGATGTCGATGAGATGGCCGAACATGAACGAGTATCGGCTATCCGTGTCCATCAGTATAAAGCCGAACACGCGCTTCTGTGCGGTTTCGAGCGGAAGGAGTTCCATTCCCCACGTCTCGCTGTTGGATGCAAGCAAGAGAGGCAGGTTTAGGTCTTCCCTGATGTGAACCGGATTGATCGGAAGCGCATTTCCTCCGCTGAGTCTCCATCCGCTTGCCCGGCCCCGGTAAGCTCCAAGGGTGGCGGATTGGTTGTCAAACAGCAGTAGCCACGCATTTTTGACATGGTGATTGTAGAGGGTGCTGGCAATCAACCCGATCTCCTCATCAACGTCGAAGGTGTGCCGTTTGGTGCGGGCCCAGCTTTGGGACACTACCATGCTGTAAGCCATGGCGGAGTGAATGTAGCCTTTGCGCTGAAGGGTAATCCACTGGATGCTCTCCCTGAGGGATCCGATAAAGGTCTGAGGGTTTGCATCGGCCACTTTGTGGAAGGTCGACCACAGCCCATACAGGCGGTCGAGATCCGTGAGGATCGTCATTGTGGCAAGCGGATTGAGCCCATAAAACATGCCGCGGATCAGAAAACGCTCGAAGTTCTCAACGAGCGGCATTCCCTTGGTCAACCTGAGTCTGAAATGCCGGATAAGGGCTCTACCGAACCGTGGGCTCAGCGGCCCGAGCAGGTTGATGAGGTCCACCAACAGCCGGTCGTATTCGTCGATGCAATCCCATTCAAAGCGCTCCAGTGCAGGATCTCCGTGTTCGATGCCACGGGAGTTGAGACAGGGCCGAATTCTGGTTTTTCCCTTGATCGGAGTCCGGGTTTCATGGGCATTTTTCAGGGAAAGAAACCCTTCCATGCCCACCTGGATCAGAGGAGTGTTGACCGCAATGAAAGGATAGGGCGAGATGTCTGCCATCGCCTTGGAGTTGCCGTAGCCAATCACCATGACATCTTTGAACTGGTCCAGTCCCAGTCGTTTGATTGCCAGCAATACACCGGTCGCGCAAGCATCGTTGCAGCACACCACCGCACGGATGTCGGGATGGGCCACCAGTGTTTCGACGGTCGCCTCCACACTGGGCTCGATGTCGAAGGTAGCCTGATACACCAGATAGTCTCCGGGCTGATACCCTTCCCTGCCCATGGCATCCTCAAAACAACGCAACCTCTCCTTCGCGTGGCTATGTCCAGCCGGACCTTTGGCATAGGCTACCTTCCGGATACCGCGGCGTTTGAGGAATCTGGCGACAATGCGGTGTCCGTGTTGGTGGTCA
>JAFGAQ010000222.1 GCA_016933595.1 Opitutales bacterium
AGGATGTCGGCTCCGTATTCTCCCAGCCATTGGGTGGCGGTCTTTGATCCCTGACTCTTCGAAAGCTTTTTCCCGTCCTCATCCACGACAAATCCATGCGTCAGGACTTGGCGGTAAGGAGCCTTGCCTTTGACCAGAACCGATGTCCAGATGGAAGACTGGAACCATCCACGGTGTTGGTCGCTTCCCTCAAGATAGAGATCGGCGGGCCAACGGAGATTGGCGTAGTGATCGAGCACCGCGAGGTGGCTGCTTCCAGAGTCAAACCAGACATCCAGCGTGTCGCGGCCTTTGGAAAGGTTGTCGGCAGTCCACCCGGTCGGAAGCGCGATTCCCGCCAGCAGCTCCTGAGCGGATTGGCTGAACCAGATATCGGTGCCCTGTCGCGCCACTTTTTCCGCTAATCCGCGGATGACACCGGCATCCAGCAGGGCTTCTCCGTCGGTATTGAAAAAGACCGGAAGGGGAACCCCCCATGCCCGTTGACGCGAGATACACCAATCCGGCCGGTTTTCGACGGCACCACGGATCCGGTTTTTGCCCCATTCGGGAATCCACCGGACCGATTCGATTTCGTCGAGCACTTTGCTTCTCATGCCTTCTAGGTCCAGACGCATGAAGAACTGGTCCATGGCCCTGAAAACGACAGGAGTCTTTGACCTCCAGCAATGGGGATACTGGTGGTTGAGTGCTTTTATCTTCAGAAGCGCACCTTTTTCTTTGAGGATAGCCAGCACCGCCTGATTTGCAGGGTTTTTGCCCTCCGTCTCAAGCACGGTTTTTCCGATCAGGGCGGCCGGGATCTGCCCATCGTCCATGTAGCACCCATTGTCGTCGAGCGGACAGTAGATTTCGAGGCCGTAGTTGAGTCCGGTCTGGTAGTCTTCGAGTCCATGCCCGGGTGCAGTGTGTACGCAGCCGGTCCCGGAATCGAGCGTGACGTATTCGGCGTTTACCACCGGACTGAATCGGTCGATGAAAGGATGCCGGGTCTTCAGTCCTTCCAGATTTGCTCCGGGAATGGATGCATCGGCTATGGTTACACTTGCCGGATCCCATCCGCAATCCTGGATGAAGGACTCCGCCAGTTCCTTAGCCACAAGAAAGTGATGTCCCTCGCGCGTGACCCAAGTGTAGGAATGCCGCGGATGCAGGGCTATCGCAAGATTCGCGGGAATGGTCCACGGAGTGGTGGTCCATATGACAATTGAAGTCGATGCCGGCAACCCGAATGCTTCCGGTTCGACAGCTTCAAAGGCGACCCAGATCGAAGGACTTTCGTGGTCCTGATACTCAACTTCGGCTTCAGCGAGTGCTGTCCTGCATGGGATCGACCAATAGACCGGTTTTTTGCTGCGGTAGACCATCCCGCGTTCGACAAAAGCCGCAAAGGTACGAAGAATTTCGGCTTCGTAAGAGGGATCGATCGTGCGGTAGATCGTATCCCAGTCCGTCAGGATTCCCAGTCTGCGGAATTGATCCTTCTGGATTCCAACGAAGCGCTCCGCAAACTGATGGCACTGGCGGCGCACGGAAAGCGGATCGATGTCGTCGCCTCCATTTCGCATGGATTTAGTCACGGCGTGTTCAATCGGGAGTCCATGGCAATCCCAACCGGTCACGTAGGGTGCATCGTAACCCTTCATGGTTTTGTACCGAACGACGATGTCTTTGAGCACCTTGTTGAGCACATGCCCCATGTGAATGTCGCCGTTTGCAAAAGGCGGTCCGTCGTGCAGAATAAAGGTTTCACGGCCGGAGCGCGACGCGCGGACCCGGCTGACCATTCCTTGTTTTTCCCAGTGCTCGATGCGGAGCGGTTCCCTTTCCACCAGACTGGCCTTCATGGGGAAGTCCGTCTTTGGAAGGTTGAGCGTATCTTTCAGGTTAAGCGACATCAGAAAATGGGTGAAGCGGAGAGTCTGATGCATGTATCGGGCAAGTCAAGCCGGTGGATCGATCGGAAGTGGAGTTTTTG
>JAFGAQ010000223.1 GCA_016933595.1 Opitutales bacterium
AGAAAGATCTGGTGACGGCTCACCAAGGAAACGCCTATTACAATCACCACGACCGCCAAAGCAGCCTTTGGAATCCACATCAGGCAACCGCCTAAGCCCGCGGCCACCGCCAAAATGATCAATCCTGTATAGAAACTTGCCAAAGGAGTCTTTCCACCGCTACTCCAGCCCAATACCGAACGTGTCAAAGAACCGGATGCCGGCATTCCAGAGAGGAATGCGCAACCGAGGTTGGCCATGCCCATATTGAACAACTCCTGATTCGCATCCAGCTTATCCCCGGAACGGGCAGCAAGGGACTTTCCTATCGAGTAACCTTCCAGTGCGCTCAACAACGCCACCGCAATCGCGGTGCTCACATAACGCCGCACCGAGTGAAGATCCACCTCCGGCAACACGACCCCCCACTCTCCGAGTGAAAACGAGGTCAGCATCTCCACCTCAAAACCCATACGCTTCATACCCGCACTCAGGAGACCCATCAACACAAGGCACAAAGCCACATTGGGCAACCTCGGAGCCACTTGCCGGAGCGCCCAGTAGGTTGCAAAAGTACTCGCCGAAAGGAACATCGCAGCTCCTTTAACAGTCGACAATGCCACCACCGTATCATGGATGACCGCAACGAAGGTCGAGGCCGATCCCTCTCCCGGACCAACACCCAGAACATGCCGGATCTGGTTTGCAACAATCAACAAAGCCGCGGCCGTGATGTAACCCGTGACAACGGTCCTTGAGATGTACCGCAACAATCCGGCCGCCTTGGCGAAAGCGGCGGCAATCATGAAAAAACCGCTCAAGAGCACGATCAACGGAAGTACCACAACCGATTCCGCCACACTCAACTGCGTGGCCGCAAACGCACTCATCAGCAAAACAGACGTGGCATTTGTCGGGCCAAGCACCACAAACCTGGACCGAGCCCAAATGGCACCCAAAAGGCTCGCAACAGCCGAACCCAAAATCCCGTATTCGATCGGCAGCCCTGCAATCATCGCATAAGCCATCCCTTGGGGGAAAGCGAGCAACGCCACGTTAATGGCCGCATTCAAATCCCCTTTGGCCGCTGCCGTCGAATACCCGCTCAACGTTTTCCGCAACGGAAACAAATCAATCCCACCAACATAACCGACTGTTCCGTTCTGCCCCATCTCATCATCGACCCGACACAAGCTCCCGCCGGAAAACCGCTATCCAGCACCGCATTAAGCATTATGATATTCCGAAGCCCACATGGGCCAGCTTTTTCGCAAAAGTATGCCCTTGAAACAGGTTTACAAGTGTATGCAAAAAATGGAGCAGCCTCAATTCCCGAACGAATCCAACAACTCGGCAGGAGACCATGGAGAGGAGCGACCACCCGATGCAGTCCGAATCGCGGCAACTGTTGC
>JAFGAQ010000224.1 GCA_016933595.1 Opitutales bacterium
GCCCTCCGGGCTCAGCTCGACGACCCGGAGGCCACACTCGATTTCTGGTCGACCCACTGGTATCCATGGATGGAACCCTACTGGAGTATTCCCATGTATGTCACCCCAACCGGCTTCGATCTCGACGCCACTAAACCTTCGGTACTGGGTGAATGTCCCGCATCCGGAAGTGGTGACACTCTTGCGGGTGACATTGAATCGGCCTACCAGAATGGATGGTCCGGAATCATGCCATGGACCTCCAACGGGGTCGATAACAACGGAGGATGGACCGAGGTCAGCGCTGCCTCCAATGCCTTTATCACCGATCATCGCGACGCGGTCTTTCCCAACACTGGCACCCATCCGGCTCCGCATCCGATGCCAGTGATATCCCGGAATGTGCCAGCCTTCGGATCTTCTGGGAATCCATCTCACGCCAATGATTCGAGCTACTCCACGATATGGCGATCAAACGGACCAATGCCACAATGGATTGCCTATGACATTTCCGATGTCCCTGCGTCTCAACGCGCAAGGGTAGTCGTCTTCTGGGACTCGGGAAACTACAATTATGCATCCGATATACGCTACAATGTATTAGGACATTATAGCATCGACGCGCACGCCGCACCCGGACAGGGAACCCCACCTCCAGAGAACGATCCGGAATGGGTTACCCTCGCGAGCTTTGACAACATCCCGGAAAAGCTTAACTCCAAGCAGCATACCGTAAACCTCACTCAGGGAAACGTCCCATACAATTGGATAAGACTGCACGTCACTCAAATCAACGGGAGTCCGATGAACACGGACGCCATGGTCAATCTGGATATTCATGATGCCCACCAAGGCGTTGAGGATAGTTGGATCTTCTTTGGCGATTCAATCACCGCTGGCGCGATGAAACATGCGGAAGGGGGCGGTCTCAACTTTTCCCAAATCGTGAATGAAACGAAACCGGACTACTTTCCAGTGTACGAGAATGGAGGGATGGCGGGTTGGCACACGTTCCAAGCGTGCGAGGCGCTCCCCAAATGGATCAATGACTTCGGGGGTCAGTATGTCGGAATTTCTTTCGGTACCAATGATGCCGGGTGGGCTATCAGTCCCTCTGACTTCTATGACAACTACGAGACCCTTGTTCTGTCTGTGGTGAACGCCGGAAAGATCCCGATTATTCCTACTATCCCATGGAGTCCCGAGAGTGCCTATTCAAACAATATCCCTGGTCTTAACGCAGCACTCGACCAGCTGAAAAACGACTATCCCATGATTGCCGATGGTCCCGATTTCTGGGCTTTCTATCGGGATAACCCTACCCTCATCTCAAGCGATGGGATCCATCCGACCGATGCGGGCTATCTGGAATACCGAAGGCTCTGGGCCGAGAAGATGCTGGACGTGGTATACAGCGGGAGTGTCGTTGAACCGGAGAACCACCCACCCGTGTTGGAGCCTATTGGGAACCAATCGGCACAGGTCGGCCAAACCATCCAGATCACGATTCAGGCCAGCGATGAGGACGAGGAGTCTCTCACCTACTCGGCCAGCGGCACACCCTGATTCGGGACGTACAAGAGATCA
>JAFGAQ010000225.1 GCA_016933595.1 Opitutales bacterium
CAGCCGGAATTCCCCGACCGCAAGCATCGCCCGGCCTGAACCATCCGGTTCCACGGTGCCGATTTCCTGCCACCCATCAAAGAGTGTAACGATCGTGCCCGCGCTGGTGCTCACCGCATAGCGCCTACCGATCGCATCGTAGCGGTAGGTAATGGTTTCGCCGGAGGACAAGGTGGCGCCCACCAGGCGCCCCAGCGCATCGTATTCATAGGATGCGGAGCCATCCCCGCCCGAATCATGAATTGAGGTGAGGTTCCCATCCCGGTCATAATCAAAGGTCCGGGTCTCGTCCTGCATCAGACGGTTACAGGCATCGTGGCGGCGTCCATCCACCGACCAGTTACCCACGGCATCATACGCATAGACCTCCTCCACGGAACCACCCGCGGCTACCCGCAGCAACTGATCGAGGTTGTCATAACCAAACCGCAGCTCATCCTCGCCGGATCGCTCCCGCGTCGTGGTGTTTCCCACTGCATCCAACCTCCGCATTTCCCCATCAAGGTAGACTCCACTGCGCGTGAATGCAATCTCCGTGATGCGCCCACGCCCATCCCTACCCGCAACGAGGTTCCCATAGGGTACCGTGAGTTTCGGAAAAAGGGTCAGGCCGATGGCTCATGTTTGTTTTCATGTGGAATAAGGGAGTCAGGGGAAAGGATGCAGGCCTTCGGACTGGATCACCCAGGAGCCGTCGTCCGGAAATCCGGGATGGGCTGGGCTTCCATCCCATCCGGCAACCATGAGAGCCAGAGCAGCCAAAAAAGCACCATTTGCCGGAAGGTAGGCGGCGATCTCGCGTTTTCCGCTGGTCTGCCCTTCCGCGCGGTCGCTGCCCTGAGGGCAATGCCCGCAAGCAGTGTAGCGGTTGTTCGGGCCATCCCTCAGCAACACTTCGAGGGCGTCTTCGGGACGTCCCAAGCGAGTGGCAGTCATTGCCACCATGGGATAATCCCATCCCCAGATCTTGGTTTCCCAGTCCCACTGATCGAGAACAGCTGTCAGTGAGCGGTCCATCGTTGCGCGATCCACAAATGGACTATCCGGCAAAAAGCCCAGAGGCATCAGCATCTGGGGATGATCATGTCGACTGGCCAAACTGGTCCATGTGTCGGGATGGGATTCAAGCGCCACATACAACCCTCCGGACTCCGGCATCGGAGCCAAGTGACCGAGGATATGATCCCAATGGGAATCCCGTGGCATACCGAGGCGTTCCCGCCACCGCTGGGCCGTGGTCAACGCCCAATGCCAATAGGCCAATTCAAATGAGGGATTCTGACTCTCGGCAGGCTCGTGAATCTCCTGAGCAATCCACAATGGTGGACCGAGCACATACTGCTGCCTTTCCGGATCGAAGCGGAGCATGCTTGCCATGCAAAGGGCTGACTCAAGCACCAGATCCCTATAGGCATCAAGGGTCTCCTTCTCCGGACACTGGCGCCACAGCAGCTCCGCGAGATAGATCGGGTGAGGCTGATTCCAAACAATCAAGGGATTGCCACCGGGGCTCTCCCGACCTTCCGGACCGACCATCTTGGGCCATCGGGCCCCTTTTAAGCCACGATTTGCTGCCAAAACACGCGCCTCGGGTAGTCTTCGCACAAACCAGGACAGGTTTTTTCGGGCCATAGACGGACGGCCCCAAAGGATGAAGTGCGCATTGTGCCACCAGATCATTTCGGTATGATGCTTCCCATACCATGTATTACAGGTTAAGCCACTCTCCTGCGCCGGAGTATCTCCCACACATTGCACAGCCGTGAGGTACTGCGATAGCACCATGCGTTGCTCGATCTTCTTTGCCAACGGATTGGAGCTGCGCGAGAAATCCACCACCCCTCCACTCTTCCAGAATTTGCGCCAATGACCGGCACAGCGGTCGCGCACGGAAACGGGATCCGGAAATGATTCAGAGGAGCTTTCGGAAAAAGAGAGTGTGAATTCGAGGACCCTGCCAGACGCAGACTCCACCACAAATCCATGAGGACCCACCCGGCGCAAGGGGAGGTTGCATGAAACCTGGTAGCGCGCACCGTTCGCATCACGCACAACCGTATTGTCACCTCTCAGGACAGACGTATGGGAGTCCGGATGGTCCCACACCAGAGCAGGCGTGTTCTTGACCGACACATCATGACCTCGGGGAAATCCAAGCCTCACACGCAAGGCTCCGTTTTCGACCCATTCTGATGCGATCCGGAACGACAGCGTGTCCGATTCCGGATCGCAGGCCGAAACCACTTCCACCGTTTTACCATCGACCTCAAAACTGCTGTGAAGGGTTCCAGTCCACAGATCCAGGCGCTGATGAGGGTTCATTACATCTTCGATGGAAAACGGCTCTCCACCGGGCTTGTCCCACTCAAGGGCGACCTGCCCGAGGGGATGAAGCCGGGGATTTCGCCTCAGCCACTGACCGGCCTCGGAATCCATCCTGGTCGGCAGGCGGACAACAGATCCATCCGCCTGAACATAGTCAACGGAAGCGTCCTCCAGTGCGTAAGCGTGTGGATTCGAATCCTGAGCCCAACACCATCGGGCCAGCGTCTCAAGAGGAATGCCCCCACGATAGTACGCGTCTCCAAAGGTCTGGAGTCCGGTAATATCGGCGGTGAAGGCAAATCCACCGTTCCCAATCGTAAACGGAGCGTTCAGATCGACCGAGTGAAGCTCCGGCGAATTCCGACGCACCAACGCCTCGCGATCAATCGGGCCGAACCCTGCGGAAACACATTGGCCCATCGAGAAAAATGAAAGGCTGAAAGCCAGACAGATACCGATCAGACCAAACCTGCTCCGCCCGCCCGACAGAGCGAAACCGGCTTTCTCAGGCGCATCAGCACACAGAATGGGACTCACACTCATGAACATTCAACGAGGGATCAATTATCGCGCCCATCCGGTTCCTGGATCTCACCATCCCGTAATCCGGATGCATCATTCACCGTCAAACCCCGCACATTCCGCAAAGCCCACAGTGATGGGCTCGCTTCCACGCCTTCGCCGGACAAGTAGAAACCATCCAGCCTTCCTCCCATCACGTCCTCCATGAATACGGCAAGTCTTCCATCCGGGCTCAGCAACCGCAACTCCACTCCCCTCACCGTCAGGTTGGAAACATTGCGTGCAAACATCCCCCAGGACGGCATCACTCCAAAGACGTAAGGTTCGGGATATGCCTTCGCCAGCTCAGGAACCTCCCGCGTCGCCTGCCCGGCTGTTCCGCCTCCCTTGAAATGGAACTGGAGATTGGACAGCACCACATCCTCAACCGGATACCCCGGAAGCCCCATGATCATTACTCCATGCTCCGGGGCGATATTCCACGCCGTTACATTGTCGACCCGTATCCGGCGCACGCAACCGGCGACAGTCGCATCCGGACGCCGCAGCCTGGCCCCGAGGCGGATGAACAAGGGCGTATTCTGAACATCCCTCATGGTGATATTCGAAATCGCGACGTCCTCCAAAACGCCCCCGTCAACCTGTTCAAGTGCAATTCCCCGGCAATAATCAAACACGCAATTGGAGATCGTAATGTTGCGAAAGCCGCCCCCCGACTCGGTGCCCAACTTGATGCGCCCCATCGCTCCACCCCGACGGGCGATATCACGGGTGCGGGTACCGTCAATCAAGGAACCTTCATCATATCCACTCAACACACAGTTGGTAAGGGTCACATTTTCCGTAAGCCTCGCGTAACCCAAGCCATGGGATGACTTCAGGCAAATTCCATCGTCCCACGGGGAATTCACCCGGGTATTGGAAACCATCACGTTATTGCATGCATCGATGTCGATCCCATCCCGGTTGGTATCGATGGTCAGGTTGTCGATGGTCAGATTGTCCACCCCGCTTGCAAGAATGGCAAAATGACCGCCATGGAGCATCGAGAAATCCCGCAGAAGCACATTGCGGCAGTTTTTCAACGCAATCGCCTTATTGCCCACGCCGGTGGGGAGCGAATCCCGTGCGTTTGGATAGCCAAATGGGCCGGGGACCAAGTCCGGCCGCTCCGGATAATCAAATTCTCCGTCCGCAGCCAGCACATCCGGCAATCCACCCCCGGCAACAGCTGGCGGAGGGGCCCCCACCGGCCTTGAAATCCGCCCGTTTCCACGGCTCAGTCCACGCCCATAGATCATCCCCCGACCCACAATCGCGACATTCTCCAAACCATCGCCCCAGATCAGACTGTTGTGCCAATGCGAATGCCCGAAATCCTGGAATTGATTCCATTCGTTCGGCTCCGGAGCGTCATACCCACCCGAAACCCCGGGAACCGGAGGATCCGCTGCAATAATCGTCGCCCCCGCATGCAGATGGAGGGTCACATGGCTCCTCAGCCGGATCGAATAACTCAGGTAGTCACCAGCGGGAAAATCCACCGTACCCCCGCCAGCCTGCGATGCTGCTGCGATCGCCGCGTTGATCGCTTCCGAGTCCAGCGCCTCTCCATCTCCTGCCGCCCCATAGGCGCGGACAGAGTAGGTTTGGGCGAACAATGAAGGTGCGAGCAGGGTAATGAGAGAGACGGAGGCAATCGAAAAAGGAAAGAAACGCATCGCGATCCACTGGTTGGGGTTAAGCCGGGACAGGGCAAAGCGCATCCGAAAAACGCATCACCTATCCCATTCTGAATATCCAAGACCTCCGCAAAGCCAATCCAAATCGCCACGATGTAGGGAACGGAGAATAATCTCTCATACTTTTCCTCATCTGAAAATGCATCAGCAATATCATCTAACCACTGGCAGACGAACGATGGCACGGCATCCGCCGCCATCGCGGTTGATCAACTCGAGCGCGCCTCCATTGGCCTCGGCGATTTGCCGGCTGATGACCAGTCCAATCCCGCTTCCACCATGCTTGGTCGAATAGAAAGGAACAAAGATGTTCTCACCGTTGCCAACCCCTGGACCACAGTCATCGATTCTCACCACCGCATCGAGCCCATCCCGCACCCAACTGATTTCCACCTTCCGCTGTCCAGCCTCCTGATTCGCTTCGATGGCATTGCGGATGAGGTTCACCCACATCTGCCCGACCTGATCCCCATCCACCATCACCCGGCAGGCGATTCCTGGATGGAGCGATATCGAACCATCATCCACGAGTTGAATCACCCGGCCGAGCGAGGATTCCAGATCCACTTCCTGGCGAACTGGATCAGGCAGCTTGGCGAGACGCGCGTAATCCTCCACAAAACGGTTCAACCCCTGCGCGCGCTGGGATATGGTATCCAGAGCGAGAAGTGCGGAGGATTTGCGCTCCTCGTCCATATCCACCCGCTCGACTCTGGACCGGAGGCTCTGCGAGAGGGAGATAATGGGGGTCAGTGAGTTATTGAGCTCATGACCCAACACACGGATCAGGCGCTTCCATGCGTTGCGCTCTTCCTCCCGTAGGGGATTATCAACATCCGAAAGCATGAACAGGTTGTGTGAGCGTCCTTCTTCCCGGAACCGGTTCACATGCACCAGAAACCGACTGCTACGCTCAGGAAAACGGAGCCATAGTGTTCGCCCGTTGGAGCTCCCCCACAGATCATCCAGACCCAAGCCTCCTACATTCTTACCCAACAGATTGGGGCGGGTTTGCTGGAGCAACTTCGCAGCGTAATCGTTCAGCATCGACAGGTTCTGGTGATCATCCACCCCCAGAATCGCAAAATCCAACTGATCAATCAAAACCTGAAAACGCCGGATCGCCTCCTCCGCCGCAAAACGGTTGCCCTGCAAAATATCCGCCAATCGGTTGATCTCCTCCTGCAACACCCCCAAAGCATCCGATGAGTAGCCCTTGATCCTACGGGAATAATCGCCCTGATGGAGCGAACTGACCATGTTTGCGAGTGTGTGAAAGGGATCATGACACAATCGCCACATCGCCACGGCCAGAATCCCAAGGCTCAACAAATACAAAAAAACGAGCAACCAGAACAGGTCATCATTCAGCCGGCCAAACATCCGCTCATATGCGACCAGTGCGATAACCGGCAAAACCGGATACAGTCCGAGAATGAACAACTGTAGCGAAAACGGTGTCCTCCGAACTGGCACTTTGAACTTCATCATAGCCCGTAACTCTGAAGTCTCCGGTAAAACGTGGCCCGACTCATTCCCAACTGACGCGCCGCCTCGCTGACATTTCCGCCGTTGCGGCGCAAGGCCTTCCCGATAAGCACGCGTTCCACATCCTCCACGCTCATCGACTCCAGATCGATCGCAGGAGAAGCGGATCCCTCCATCATGAGGTTGCCCTTTTCTATTACCTTTCCCTTGCACAGCAAGACGGCCCGCTCCAAAGCATGCTCCAGCTCACGGATATTGCCCGGCCATGCATAATTCATCAATATCTGCTCGGCATCCCGGTCAAAGCCCTCAATCGCTTTGCGGTATTTCGCAACCCATTTTTGCAGGAAATGCACTGCCAATGGCATAATATCCTCTCGCCGCTCCCGTAGGGGCGGCATTTCAATAGTGACGGTATTGAGGCGATAAAACAAATCCTCCCGAAAGGCCTTGTCGGCCACCCGATCGCGCAACGGTGCGTTCGTCGCAGACACCACCCGGACCTCCGCCTTCACGGTTCGCGAGGATCCCACGCGCTCAAATTCACCGGTTTCGAGCAACCGCAACAGGCGACTCTGCTGAGCAAGACCGAGGTTGCCGATCTCATCCAGAAAGATCGTGCCGCCCCGGGCCAGTTCAAACCGCCCCACCCGATCTGTCTTCGCATCGGTGAAAGCACCCTTCACATGCCCGAAGACCTCGCTCTCAAACAAGCTTTCGGCCAGACCTCCGATGTTCACGTTGACGAACGGACCGCTACAGCGCCGTGAACGTTCGTGAATCCAGCGCGCGAGCAGGCTCTTGCCGGTTCCGTTCTCCCCAAGAAGCAAAACCGGGGCATCCGAAGGTGCGATTTGCTCCACCACATCCAGCACCTGCCGCATTGCATCCGATTGACCGATGATGGTTCCGGGAAGCGAATCCATGCGTGCGGTCCGGGTTTCCTCCTTCAAGCGCCTCTCATTGCGAATCACCCGCGTATTGAGCGCATGCTTGTTGACCTGCTGAAACACCCGGTCGTTGCTCCACGGTTTCTGGATAAAATCCCGAGCCCCCATCTTGAGAGCCTCCACGGCGAGGTCCACCGTAGCCCACGCCGTCATGACCACAACCGGCAGATCGGGATCCGCGTTCTTAAGCTGGGCCAACAAATCCAGACCCTCCGTACCAGCCGTGGTATTCCGGGTGTAGTTCATGTCGATCAGTGCCACATCATACTCACCTGCCTCGACCCGGCGCACCGCATCCGTCACCGAAGACACCGTATCGACCTTCCATCCCGAGTCACCAAACAGCATCCGCGCCGAAACCAGGACCCCCTGATCATCATCGGCCACCAGCAATCGAATCGCTTCCTTTGAAACAGCCCGATCTCCGTTATCTTCACCACACGGCATATGCCGATAATCTGAGCCAAACCACCACCACCATCAACTCCAAATCCACCCGACCGTGCATCGACCCAACCCAAAACACTGATCCATGCTAACACGGGCAGGCAAGTCCTCCCCACAATGATCGAGTGTAACCCCGGAGGCCACGGCTTCAGCCGTGGCTTTCTTCTATCGCCGACTTGGAAACTGGCAGATTTACACGAGCGGGCTTGCCACTTTCATCGCCTCTGCAACGCCCCGCAGGCGCTTGTCCCGCGTCCATATCGTGCATCGGTCGATGCAGCAGGCTGCCAACAAATGAATGTCCACCAAGCCCAGACCCTTTCCATAAAGCTGATGGAAGCTGATGAATTGCAGCATCTCCTCGTCGTCAGCCTTGGCAAGCATTGGCAAACCCGAGAGCAGATAGATAATCTCCTCCCGATTCCGGAGACTGCCGCAGGCCAACTCACCCACAACAAAGGGGTGCGTTGAAGCCAAGCCCTGATCCAAAAGACGCGCCAAGTCCAGCTCTGTCTGCTTAAGGTGATCGATCCAGACGCTAGTGTCGATGAGCACACTCATTCGGGACGACGACGGGGAATGGGCTGCAAGTTTGGATCAGAACCACCCAGCGCGGCTAAACGGCGGGCCTTTTCACGCTGCACCAGTGCTTTCAGTGCCTCGTGAACGAGGGTCGGACGCGATTGAATCCCCGTGAGCTTATGGGCTTGATCCAACAATTCATTATCCAGAGTCATTGTAGTCCTCATGCATCAAACGATGCATCAATTGATGCATATTGTCAACTAAGCAATCCCTTCAGCCGCCCTAGCAAGCATTTGACTCACGACGAGAAAGTGGACGGGCTTGATCATGAACTTGGGAGGACGGCTGAAGCCGCCCACTCCGAAAACGCCAATCCTACGCCGCGGCGACTATTGAAGCCCTCTCGCGCTCGATTGGAACGCCGGAGGCCACGGCTTCAGCCGCGGCTTTCTTCCTATCGTATTTCATGGATTACGCTTGCCATACACATACGCATGAAATAGGTTTATGCGCATGAAGACCCGTGTCACCCTGACTGTTGATCCCAAGGTGTCGCATCGGGCCAAGGATGTGGCCCGGCGTCAAGGGATCAGCCTGTCCGCCCTTGTGGAGAAACTGTTGGCCGAAGCGTCCGGTCCACCACCAAAGGAACGGCGCACTACTTTTTCCCAACGCTGGAAGGGGCAAATGCAACTGACAGACCAGACGGATGAACGGACTGCACGTCTGCGGGCCAAATACCAACTCTAACCGGGTAACATGCGCCTTTTCATCGATACGGATATTCTGCTCGATGTCTTGTTGGGACGAGCGCCCCACTTTGATCAGAGCGCCCAGGTGCTGGACTGGGCCGAAACTCACCCCGGGCAATGTGCGGTCTCATGGCATGGGCTGGCCAACATCCACTACCTGAGCAAAGACGGAGCCCGGGGGTTCATCGAAGAACTCACCGACTTCTGTGTGATTCCCGCAACCGGAACAACAGAAATGAAGCGGGCCATCGAACTCGGATTCGGGGATCTGGAAGACGCCATGCAGGTGTCAGCGGCTCTGCTATTCGGTGCCCAACTCATCGTCACCCGCAACCTTTCAGACTACAAAGCATCCCCTATCAAAGCCGTGCCCCCCGGAGATCCCTCGCTGTTTCTCTAGGAGTCCCGATCAAACCGACTCCTACGCGGTGTACTTGAAATCCCTCCAAGCTCTGGATAAGTTCCCAGCATGATCCCCTACATGCATCCGGGAGAATACCTTTCCGAAATACTGACTGAAATGGGAATTTCCCCGCAAGATCTTGCCAGCAAAAGCGGAATTCCCGAATCCCGCATCATGGACATCCTGCACCAGAAAGCACGGATCACCCTCGAGGATTCTGCACGCATCGGTCGGTTTATTGGGCAATCCGAATCGTTATGGTTCGGCATGTATCAGGCCTATGAAAAACGCACGTCTCTTTATCTGGTAAATCCAAAGGCATATACCGGGGACCCCGACAATTGAAAGGCCAAGGGCAGTTCAACTCCCATACGTCACGATTTCAAAACAGCCGAATACGGCGCAATCCCGCTCGTTGTTTGTGATCAAGCGCATAACGCCAGCTTGCTTGAAAGTGGCGGCAAGCATCGTATCGAGTAAGCGTTTCCGTCCAAGATGATGACTTGCAAGCCAACCCAAAAAGTCATTCACCACCTGACCATCGGGAAGCACGCGCTGCACTTCCACTGCATGCCACCAATTTTCAGCTTTCTGAATCGCTTCGGACATGGACAAAGGTTGAGGCATCCGCTTGGCATCGGTCACCACATGAATGAATTCAGCAAGCGTCTGCGGGGCCACAGCCAAGTCGTGCCCATCCCGCAGCAGTCTTGTCAGGAGCTGATCCGCTGTCCGGTGAAAGGGATGGTCACGAATCTCCACCGCAACCAAAAAATCCGTATCAACCCCGTGCGTCATCCAGCATATCTCCCAGCAAATCGTCATCCGCGGTCAGCGGCAGAATCGGGCCGCCCACCGAAACCGGCCGACGGTCGCGCAAGGACGAGCTCCGTTGCATGTGCACCTGACGGTAAAGCTCCATTGCTTCCCGTATCAACTCCGAAGCCTTACGGTCCACTTTCCGCGCATGTTGCTGGAAGTCCGCATACACCGGTTCAGATACATTGACGGTGATTGTCTTCATACATCATAATATATGTATTTTTCACAGAAAGTGTCAAATGGTTTGGACTCATTCCAGCCCTGCGCCGCGGCAAGGCCAAATCCCATCCCGCTCGCGCTCGAGTGGAACACAGGAGGCCACGGCTTCAGCCGTGGCTTTCTTCACGCATCATAGCATCAATCGGGACGACCGATCTCTCTCATTCGACTAGACAGGCATCTTCCGATTATCAGCCGTGGCTTTCTTCCATCTATCGTCGAACGCCCAACCCCATGATATCCCCAACAAATAGTCTGCTCCTTCATGGGATCTGTTATGTTATGGTTGGGAATCAAGGCATGCAGGTCTATCCGGATTCTATCATCGTGAGGCAGAAGGACTATTCGGTTGATAGTGATACCAATTTTTTAAATTCCGATGCTTTGAGATTGAATCCCTTGGGTTTGTATGGAAACAATCACGCCATGGTCGAGCAGGATGAATCTGACATGGAGAGGGAATACAAACAGGCGATGCAGCGTGTCTGTATCGAGAAACTCAATGAGTTCGTTTCGGATTTCCTACCCCGCCTCCCCACTGAACACGGAACTCCCGATGGCATCTGGACGAAGCGTCCCTTCGAGTTGCCTCCGGAAAGCCAGGTATTCGCCTATCCTCGCGGGCGAGTCCCGTCGGACATGGATGTCACATCGGTTCATCCCACAGAGCTCTACCGATGGATGGATCTCATCGTTGTGCTGCCCGACTCCGCCTTGGAAGGCTTACCGCTGCTTCCTCAATGGCAGAATCGCCCCAAACCAGCCACACGCCTGGAGTCTGGACAGGACAATGCACACTTCAAGCCCCGAGCCCGCCAATCCATCCCTGTGGAGCACCGCACGGTTGGGATTTTGGAAGTCCGCGCGGACTCATTTGTCGAGCTCTATGAAAGTGTCACCCGCATCAGTGGCAACGGACTCGATCCGGTCAGACTCAAGTTACATCCGTATGAAGAAACGGATCCGTTCGGCAGTTGGCTCAACGACCCGAAATGGGATTTCGATCTCCGGAAGCTGACCCAGGATCAAACAGAGTTGCTCTACCTGTGCTTTGTTCTGGCGCGGGATCCGGCAAAGATTAATCCAAGCCTATTTCCGGTCCTCTTCAATCTGCGTGCCGGCAAGCGTTATGTTTTGAAGGTGGATGGAGTTCAATATATGGCCCCCGCTCCCATTCAGTTTCTCACATACCCACCCAATCCGGAAAAGCGCATCCGCCCGGTGTTCCGACATTATCCGGGGACGGAAAAAATCGGAGCTATCGAGCGACGTCCCCACCTCTTGCTCCTTCAGTCCTTCAATCGGCTCCTCCGGATATACCTCAGAGAAGAATCAGCCAAACTGAGTCAGGAAGCACTTCCGGCAGATTCCAGGCTTCAAGGCATGATCAAGCGGACATGGGAACTCCACCGCAAGATCCTGAACCCGGAAAGCAACGCTGGCAGCTGATGATCCAGAGCGTGCGATCTCCCGATATCGCCCATCCCGCGAGATGAAAGGTGATTCAGGATTGATGCACGCCGCTGATAAATAAACCTCTCAAAACGCTTGTTCCGTAACGATTCCACAGATCCCATTCCTCACGCTCAAGCCCGACCGTATTTTTGCCGGATCAGAACACCTACCAGACAATGCGCTTGACTGCATCATCCGCATGGATCTCCACCGAATGCGATTCCGTGTCAATGATCGCATGATTCGGAACAATCCTGCCTTCGGAGCCTCGTCCGGCATTGATGCAAAGGAAATTTCCGATCTGCTGAACATGCCCCAATGGCGCATGCACATGCCCGCAGAGCAAGAGGCTACCCGGGCAAACGCGCTGGCTTGCTTCGTGGATCCAGTCATCCCCATAATCCCTTCCATCCGAACTGGACAGCCGTGTTTGAGAAGGAGGGGCATGGCTCACAAGCATCAAAGGTCCATTCTCTGGAAGCGGCAGGCAAGGCTCATGCTGCCATGCGCAAACCACCCCGTGGAATTCACCGATAGGAAAGGTGTCGTGGTCCACCCACACGCGACCACTCTTGTTCAAACGATGCAACCATTCGCCATTTCCACCCCGACCCCACTCCGGACTATACCAGTCATGGTTTCCGCTACAGGTGATAAGCGGGATTGGGCAATTCCGGATCCAGTTCGAGACCCACCCGATTTGTTGCCAAAAATCCGCGCGACCAAAAGCAAGCCAATCCCCACTGTAGACGCACAAATCGAATCCCTGCAAAACGGATGAAGCCCAGTCGAACCAAGGCTCACATGCGTGAAAATCGCTGATATGAATGATTCGCATGCGACTACGAAACGGATTCAGATTCCACAAAAATCAATACTCCAAGGATCAGCTTCTGAAGAGAAGGTGGCAAAGTTCCTGTCCATATCACTCATCGCCCTCCAGCAAAGATACCTGATGGTGGTCAATCCCCTTGGGTTGCTTGCGCGCCATCGCCCGCTGAATCTGCTGGAGCGACACGGGAGCAAAGCCCCAGCAATCCACACCGATATCGAGACTCAGCGCATGAGGATCGTCGGGAAGACTCCCATGACTATGCCCATACAGGTGCCATGCACCCCGGTGACTACCAGCCCAAATCCGCATGGCATAGTGGCACAGGGTGATCCTTTGCGGTTTCCCGTCCACCAACAAGTGTTTCAACTCAAGCATTTCGTGCACCTCGTCGAACACCGCATCGAAAAGCTCACTTCTACGGTCATGATTGCCCCGGATGAGGATGATCCTTCCATTCAGGCGTCTGCGGTATCGATCGGCGGATTCAAACCCGCCGGTGGCAAAATCCCCAAGATGGTAAACGGTATCGTCCTCCTCCACACGCCCATTCCAGCGTGCAATCAACGCCTCATCCATCTCCTGCACGCTTCCAAAAGGACGCTTGCAGTAGTCAATGATTTTTGAGTGTCCAAAATGCGTGTCAGAAGTGAACCAAGTGCTCATCGACCCTCATCATTTCAAACCCTCACCAATTGACAAGCACAGGATGCGCAAAGGGTTCAGTCGGGTCCATCGGAATCGCTCATGAACAGAGCTCGTTTCCCGGAGCCTTTACCTCCATGATACTTCCCGAATGAATAGACTGAATAACCCGATGCATCACGGATTTTGACGTGACTACCGAGCAGCATATCCAGCCGTTCCGCCACGGCATCGGCCAATGCCTCGTCCTTCGTGAAATAGGCCTTCGTCGGCAACATCGGATCTCTTCTATTGATCATTTTTGAGACGATTAATTCCACTTCGCACATAACGTTTATGGGGTTTGTTGATCGGGAATGATCCAACGCCACCCACTCCCGGCAGGAAGGCTATCCTGCCGCCGTAAAACGTTGGTCACCACCATTTCTTCTTGGCTGTGGTCTCTTCCTTTGGAAGCATTGCAGGATCGCTGTCTTTGATATCTTCCCCGTGCGCCGTGATGTCGGCATTCATTCGATGGGATACCGGGTGAATGACTGGAACTTCCCTTACAGTCGAAGCGGCGGATTCCAATACATTCTCCTGTTCGGGTGAGAGACCATAGACGTCTCCAAAAAAACTCAACGATCCGAAGAACGACACTTTCACGCCATCGATCAGGTATTCCAGCGTGTTGTTGAGCCTCCGCAGCAATACGGCTTTTCCAATGGGGTTTAACTCTTGTTCCAACGAATCGAGATTCAGCGGATCATTTGAGAAAAAATCAAAATCTACAGATTGCCGGTGTCCCAACTGAAGGGCAATGGCGGTGCCTCCGTATAGCACAAATCCGGAAAAAGGGTGGAGATTATCCCACAACATGCGCTGCGGAGCTGGCAATACCGACAAATCAAGTTTCTTCATGGCTGAAAGTTCTTACGGGAAGAGGGGCATCAGGCTCAAGGCCAAGGCGCAAACGCCAATACCGCCAACTGGCGATATCCCACAATCCGGGTTGGGCATGCTCGATGGCGTCACGCATTACATCGGGTCCGTAGATGCGCTCGACCAGAAGCGAATCGTTATGCAGTCCATATACCATTGCCTGATTCAGGAAATGCCGTTGATTGCCAAGGGTCTGTTCAGGGGATTGCCACCAACACACGTAGCTTGCAATCCGCTTGAGCTCAGCATTTCCAGATGAATCCATTAGAAGCAACATAGTCACCGTCTTCCGACCTTTCAAGCCCCGAGAGAGTCTGGAGACGAGTCAAAACAACACCCGTGCGTCAACGCAAATCCCTTCCCCACCCTCGCTCGAGTGGATCGCCACCGGAGGTCATATGGCTTCAGCCATTCGACGGAGCTCATGATCAGGTCCGTGGCTTTCTTCTGACCGCTGCGGCAGGGTTGATGCATAGGTTAAAAAAGAGGACGATCTTGATCATGAGCCTGCCGAATGACTAAAGTCGCCCACTCCGCAAGACACCCAATCGAATGGAACCCTTGACGCCGCCCCGGAGGCCACGGCTTCAGCCGTGGCGCTCTTCTATCGCCCAATTCGCAACGACAGGGGTTTGCGGTAAAAAGCAAGAAGCGGACGATCTCAATCATGAGCGTAGTCGAATAGGCTTGATCACGAGCATGGGAGGACGGCTGAAGCCGCCCACTCCGGAAGACGAATGGCTCACGGTTGGTCCGGAGGCCACGGCTTCAGCCGTGGCTTTTTTCCTGAGCTTTCGAAAGCATCGGGTTTGGCTTCCGAAATCTTTATATAATGCGATTCACCCATGTCATCTTTTGACCTTTCTTGCGAAATCC
>JAFGAQ010000226.1 GCA_016933595.1 Opitutales bacterium
TCGGTGAAATGGGAGCAGTTCCGTTCAAAGCTCGGTCCGGAAGAGACCGTCACGTGGGCTGCCAAGATCGCTGGACCCGACGACAAAGCGGCAATCGCTGAAATGGTCGCTACCCTCTACGATGAGTCGCTCGATGCGTTTTCGGGTCACTTCTGGTCCTTTCCATTTTTTTGGTTCAGGCAAGAGAAAACACTTCGCAGCCCTGCTCATGGAATGAGATGGATCCATCCACTATCCTTTGGGATGATATCGATTCACAAGAAATCATCGAACTGGATCTACCCTGCTTTCTCGGATGGGATATCTTCAATCTGTTCAAATGACCTGTTCTTTTCTATGGGAAGGGGTGCCGCATACTCGAGCGGAGATGAAAAAGATGTCTACACTCTCAATGCATTCGAAGTGGCAACGCCAGAAGGAGAAGGGTTTCTCGCAACGTCCACACGAGAAAGAACACGTATCGGAACTGAGCAATCGGATGTTGGCTTTGAGTTATCTGTCATCACACATGGAGTTCATTCCGATACTGGGGACAGCTCTGGAGAAGAACCCCACGCTTCTCTTGATGCCGTCCATGCCCGCAAGAACCTGCAGGAGACCGCATTTTTCTACCCGCACCTGCTGAGCGACGAGGATGGTACGATACGGATCGAGTTCACGATGCCGGAGGCACTCACCCGCTGGAAGTTCCTCGGTCTGGCCCACGACAAGGAGCTGCGCTCCGGACTGCTGACTGGAACCGCCATCACCTCCAAGGACCTGATGGTACAGCCCAACCCGCCGCGTTTCGTTCGCGAGGGTGATCGGATCGCCTTCCCGGTGAAGGTCACCAACCGCAGTGCAGAGTTGATCTCAGGCAAAGTCCGTCTGACATTTGCGGATGCGGCTACCCTGAACCCGGTCGATACCGATCTGGGGAACCTGCAGCCCGAACTGCCTTTCGAGATTCCGGCCGGGGAATCCCGCACCTGTTCATGGGACATCACGGTGCCGGACGGCATGGGATTTTTGACCTACAAAGCCGTTGGCGCCAGCGCTAACCTCAGCGATGGCGAAGAAGCCTACCTGCCGGTACTCAGTCGCAGCATCCTGCTGACCGAATCCATCCCGCTGCCAATTCGGGGAAAAGGCACACGCGAGTTCAACTTCGACAAGCTGCTTGCCTCTTCCGGGTCCGACACTCTCCGGCACCAGAGCCTCAAGGTTCAGATGGTTTCCCAGCCGGCGTGGTATGCCGTGATGGCATTGCCCTACCTGATGGAGTACCCGCACGATTGCAGCGAGCAGATCTTCAGTCGCCTCTATGCCAATGCCTTGGCTGGTCATATCGCAAATTCCGATCCGAAGATCCGGCGCGTTTTCGACCTCTGGCGCGAATCCTCATCGCTCGAAAGCCCGCTCTTCCAGAATGAGGACCTCAAGGGAGTCATGATCGAGGATACTCCGTGGATGAGGGACGCTCTTGGCGAGAGCGAGTCGCGCAAACAACTTGGGCTGCTTTTCGAGA
>JAFGAQ010000227.1 GCA_016933595.1 Opitutales bacterium
GAAATGTAACGATGGGAAAGCACCACCGCATTGACCAGCGCGTTATCCTGTATCTTGACCCCATGGTGCACCTCGAAGCGCTCCCGCAGACCACGCAGGATCGACACCGAATCCTCCACCGTGGGTTCTGAAACAAGGACGGTCTGGAAACGCCGTTCAAGAGCGGCATCCTTCTCGATGTGCCTGCGGTATTCGTCCAGTGTGGTGGCTCCGATGCAGTGGAGTTCGCCACGAGCCAGCATCGGCTTGAGCATGTTGCCCGCATCCATCGCGCCTTCCGCTTTTCCAGCTCCGACAATGGTGTGCAATTCATCCACAAACAAAATGATCCGGCCATCCGAAGCCTTCACTTCCTGGAGCACCGCCTTGAGCCGCTCCTCAAACTCGCCCCGGTACTTTGCCCCTGCAAGAAGTGAACCCATATCCAGACTGAAAATGGTCTTATCCTTGAGCCCTTCCGGGACATCCCCCTTCATGATCCGCTGCGCCAGCCCCTCGGCGATCGCGGTCTTTCCCACACCTGGCTCACCGATCAGCACCGGATTGTTCTTCGTCTTGCGCGAGAGAATCCGGACCACGCGGCGAATCTCCTCATCCCGGCCAATGACCGGATCAAGCTTATTGCGTCGGGCCTTCTCCACGAGGTCCTCTCCGTATTTCTCAAGTGCCTGGTAGGAGTTTTCAGGGTTTTCGCTCTGCACACGCTGATTTCCCCGAACCTGCGTCAGCGCCTTCATCACCGAATCAGTGGTCAGCCCAAAGGTCTTGAAAACTCCACGGATCGCATCCGGACGACCGGTCTCGATGAGCCCGAGCAAAAGGTGTTCGGTGCTCACGAAGTCGTCCTTCAGCCGGGACGCCTCTTTCTCGGCGTGATTGAATACATCCTGCAAATACGATGCCAGGTACGCCCCCTGAGCATCCACCGAACCGCTCACCGTCGGGACACGCTGCAACTCCCGCTCGACTGCGAGCATCATTGCATTGGTTCCCTGATTCATCTTGTCCACCAGAGAGGGAACAATTCCGTGTTCCTGCCGGAGCAACGCCATCAGCAAGTGCCATGTATCCACCTGCGCATGCTTGTGTTGCCTTGCCAGATTCTGAGCCTCGACCACGGCCTCCCTCGACTTTTCGGTGTAGCGATTGAAGTTGATGTTCATGGGTTGTGCCATGCAATTCCCGTACCGATCCAAATCATTCGCCATCCACATGGATTTGAGCCGCACGCAATTGACATTCATCCACTTCCGGACATTTTGCATCAGCTGCTCCCTCGGGTCAGCATCCGCATTGGCCCACCCGGAAGGGTCAATTTGTCCCATACGATCGAATTGTGTCCATCTGACCATGCCGCTTTCCAACCACTCCTGGTCTCTCTCTCCGAAAACCGCGATCGCGGCCACCCTTCGGCAGAACCGGATGTTTTCCAGTTTGAACGCAGCAGACCTCGAGCGGGTGGCGGAAAGCTGTGTGCTCAGAGTTCTTCAAAAAAACGAAGTCATCTTCCATGAAGGGCAACCGGCGGATGGATTCTACATTGTCCAATCCGGACAGGTTTGCGTGTATCGGACAACCCCCGAGGGGAACCATCAGATCATCTCGATCTTTCGCCCACCCCAAAGTTTTGCCGAAGTCGCGCTTGGAGAAATGAGCACGTTTCCGGTCAGCGCTTCGGCACTTGAACCCTCTTCGGTGATCTTCATCCGCAAAAACCCTTTCCGGGAACGGATCATGAAACACCCGGATCTTGC
>JAFGAQ010000024.1 GCA_016933595.1 Opitutales bacterium
AAAGGGGAGGAATGGCTTGAGTTTTGAGGGCATAGCAGGGAGATTGGCTCCGAGTGGTGAAGCGGTTATTGAAAAGGGTACTGATGGTTGTGGGAGCGGGATTTGTTCTGCTCTTTTTGGCCGTGCTTACGTTGCCATGGTGGTTAGCATCGGCGGTGGGTTGGTTTGTGCCGGATGAGGTGCTGATGATTGAAGGATCAGCGGACAGCACATGGCCCGGTTCGGTGGAATGGGGTCGCGTAACGTTTTCGCAGCCATCGCTTCGGGTGGTAGCAGACGGAGTGTCATTTCACGCTCCTCTGCGCTGGGTGAATCTATTATTGGGGCGGAAGTCGGGTTCGCCATTGTTTCGGGCGGAGCGGGTGGAGGTTTCGATCGGCAGTGGTTCCGACGCGGAGGTTAAACTGGAAGAAGAGGGGTCTGGTCTGGATGGAGTAAATGCCCTGATGGCGGATCTGGAACGGTATTTGGAGTTGGCGCGCCGATGGGCTCCCTGGTTGGAGATCGGCAGTGTCCAGGTGCACCATCCATCGGCAAAAGTGCAGGTGAGATCCTTGCTTTGGAAAGATGGTGTTTTCAGTCTGGAAGCGGATATTGGTATTCAAGAGCGGGAATCGGAGCATCTTGAATGGAGACTGGTTTCGAGTCCGGGCAGCTTGAGCATGCGCATCGGGTTACCGTTGCGGGAGGTCGCATTGAGTATGGAATGGAGGAACCGCGACGACGGTGGATGGATGGGGTGGAGTTTGAGCCATCGCCAGAGCGGCTTTGAGGGAAGTGCCGTTTGGAAGGATGGGTGGCTGCCGGATCAGGCTGAGTGGAAGGCCGATGATTGGAAGGTCGCGTATGGGGATCTCGGTCTCGCATCCGATGGGATGTCGGCTGACGAGGATGCGTTGGTGCTCGATTGGAGCGGGCATTGGAAGGATGGTGCCCATCGGCAGGAGCTCAGCTTGCGGGCGGGTGATGGGAGCTCGTCCGATGCGCTTCGCAGTGGAACGCTTCCCCGCTTGATGGCACGTGCCGAGTTGGAAGGTGATGCGGATCGGATCAGCCTCAGTGATTTTCAGGTGGAAGGAGACGGGTTGCTCGCCCGCGTCCGGGATCCGCTTACGTATGACTGGGAGATGAAACTGCTGAGTGGCTCGGTTGGCGCGGCTCTGGATCTTGACTTGTCACGTTTGGGGGTGGAGGGATTGACGGGCATCCTCATCGGCGGCATTAACACGGAAGGGCTGTCTCTGGATGCCAAAACCCACCCCGTGGTTTCGATGGAATTGAAAGGGGAGAGCCTGAGCTTCCGCGAATACCCGCAGCTTGATCTGGGACTGAAGGCATCGTGGAGTGGCGATTTCATTATCGTGGATACGTTTCAGGTGACGGCCGGAAACGGTAGTGTCGCGCGCATGAAGGGGAGTTGGAATTACGGGACGGGTGATCTGGGTGTCTGTGACGTATACCTCGATCTCAAGCAGGAGGATGTCGATTCATTCGTGCCGTCTGAAGTGCGTTGGACCCGTTTTGAGGCGGGGATTCAGGCAGATGGTCCAATCAAGGACATCCGGTATGCGGGTGAATTGAGCGCGAATGGCCTTCAGTATCCCGGATGGTTGGATCCGGTTGGGATGATGGCTGAATTTGGAGGCAACCTGAGGGAACTCTACACGGCCTCTCTCGTGTTGATTCATCCCGGTGGTGCTCGGATGGGGCTTGAGGGTGCGCTGAACTGGGAAGAGAAAACGGACCTGACAGTGAGGGGGATCGAGTGGCATGCATCGGATGGTAGGGTGCTGCGGCTGTCCGAGCCTTTTGGAGTGGATTTCGGACCCGATGGGAAGGTTTCGGTTGGGCAGATCCAGCTGCGGGAGGCGGTTGAAGGTGGCGTGCGCGTGGAAGCGCGGTGGACATCCGGGGATTTGTCCTCAGGCGCCTTGGATGTCGAGAACTGGAGTCCATTGTCTTGGGTCAACCCATGGGTGGCGCTGCCGTTGGATGCACTGGAAATCGACAGGATGGATGCGGAGATCAGCCTTGCCGGCGACGATCTGAGCTTTGCGTGGAAAGGCGAGATCCAAGCCGGGTTCCGTGGAGCGGATTACCGGATGAGGGGAAGCCTGAAGCTCGGTGACGATGGGATCCGGGCGGAGTCTCTGGAAGTGTCCGGGCCGGAAGATATGCGGATTTTGCTCAATGGAGGGATCCCCTATCGGATGAACATGGGGGAAGGTAGGCGTCTCAGCCGGATCGATCATGGGATGTTTGATCTGACACTGTCGTGGGACGATGCCGGTGGATGGCTTCGGAATCAGGTGGAAAGCTTGCCGGTGCCGGTGGAATCGCTCGCTCTGTTGCTCGAGCTTAGCGGTTCGACGGATGCTCCAGGTGCCGCGTTGAAAGGAAACATGCGGACGCGATCCAGTGCGAATGGGGATATCAACATTCCTGCCTTGGATTGGACACTTGCTGCGGAGTGGGACGCCGCTGGAGTGCGGGTTCCCTTGCGGATTGATTCCGAAATCGGATCATTTGAAGTAGAGGGCGTTGTTGATCCGGGTGTTGCATTGGTGGATGTGCTGGATGGTAAGCTGGATGGATTGGATCCCATGCAAATGCCTTTCGAGTTTGAAGTGCCACCGTCTTCACTCGCTCCACTGGCGATGCTGGCCAGCGAAATGATGAGACCCGAAGGCACGATTGAGGCGAGGGTCAAGGGCACCGTCCGCGATGGGGTTGAAGGATTTGTGCGGATGGATGGAGCCCACACAAGGGCGGTTTTTCCATTCGGGGCGATTCGCGACATGAAAAGCGAGTGGCACTTGTCCGGGAAGAAGATCAAGCTGCGCGAGTTCACCGGGTTCCTCGGGCGGGAACCTATCCGGATCACCGGCGATTTGGATGCTACGGATTGGGAGAATCCCACCGGTGGGTTGACTGTGAAAGGCGAGGGAATTTCGCTGGTTCGGCAGGGAGGTCTGTTGCTGCGTGCGGATCTCGATCTGAAGCTGGGTCGGTCGAAGGCACCAGACCCGTGGGTCGTGAGCGGCCAGGTGCGTTTGCGTGACGGGTTGCTACTCATGGACTCGTCAGCGTTGCTGGTGGCACCTGGGGGAGCAACCCGCAGTGCGAGCAGCCGGCCACCGTATTTTTCGGTATCGGCGTCTCCGTGGAATCAGTTCAGACTCGATATCGATGTGATGGGGGATCGATTCATGCGGTTGCGGACTCCCGCTTTGATCGGCTCGCTCTCCATTGACATGAAAATGAAGGGCACGATGGAGAATCCCTTCCTGTCGGGCAGGGCCTTTTTCGATGAAGGACGGGTTTTGTTCCCCTTCGCGGCGTTTGACATCGAGTCCGGTGGCGTCGAGCTGCGCGTGGATCAACCCTACGATCCCGTGGTGGATCTGAAAGGAAGCAGCCGGCGCCTCGGCTATGATCTTTCGATGGACGTATCGGGCTACGCTGCGGATCCGGTGGTGCGCTTCACTTCCAATCCCCCGCTGAGCTCCGAGGAAATCCTGCTGATGGTCTTGTCGGGCGATAATCCCAGAGGCGGGATGCGCTCTTCCTCAGCGTCGCGGGCGGGACGTTTGGGGCAGTATTTGGCGCAAGGTTTGTTCGCTTCTCCGGACGGCAGCGAGCACAGCCTGATCTCGCGGTTTGAGATGCAATCCGGGGCAAAGCTTTCGAAGCAGGGAAAGGAAACCCTGGAGATGGAGTTCCGTTTGAATGATCGCTTTCAGATTCTCGGTGAATACGATGAGTATGACTTCTGGAACACGGGAATACGGTTTCGAGTGCTGAGCCATGGCCGTTTTCAAGAACCATCCGAAGAAGGGGAGGCGGAATGAGAACCCCCTTTAGGTCTGTCCGATGGATGAGTGTCGTTTGGATGGCATGTTTCCTGTCGATCGCCGGATTGGATGCCCGCCCATGGAGCGTGGATGGCGCAGGATGGCTGACCGACCGGAAACTATCCCGGGAAGTTCAGGTTTTGTTTGGACGGGAAACGGCTCTTGCCGGAGCGGATGTCGAGGACATAGCGGTTGTGCTGTTGTCCAGAATCCATGAGTCAGGGTATCTGGATGGAAAGGTGCTTGCGAGAGTTACCACCTCCTCGGGTGAGCGACTGGAATTGGAATGGCAGCGTCCATCGGAGATTTTTGTTCCCCGTGATGTCGACGTTGCCCGGGTTGATTATGAACTCCAGCCGGGGGTGCGCTTTTTCTACTACGCGCTCGAAGTGAAGGGGTCTTCGTTACTCGACCATGAAGGAGTGAAAAGCTTTTTCTTTCGCGATCCGCTTCCGTTTCAAGGGCGTTCGGCGATGGTATTCACCCCCGGGCGATTTGCTCAGGGGCAGGCACAATTGCTCGCCTGGCTCCAGGAGGCCGGTTACACGGACGCCAAGGTGGAAGGGGCAGTTCAGGAAATGATCCATGCAAACGGAAGGGTATCGGTGGTGGTTTCCGTGGAAGAAGGGGCTTTGCGGAAGGTCGGAAAGGTCGTATTGGAAGGATCATTGGTTGCGCCGGACAAGCTTGAGGAAAAGGCGGCTCAGTTTGTGGGACAACCCTTGTCGCGGCACTTGCGACAGGAGTTGGTTCTGAAAATCCGCAACACTTTGTTCGAGCTTGGATATCCACAGGCACAGGTTCGCTTGCTCCCAGGCGGGAGTGATGAACCGCCTGACGGGGCAATCCGTGTTTCGGTGGATGCCGGAGATCAATATCGTGTGGGCAAAATCCGATTTGTCGGGCATCGCTCGAGTAAGGGATCATGGCTGCGCTCGCACCTGACGATCCATCCTGGAGACCTGCTCAACCCGGTGGAGCTCGACCGTACGCGGATGGCATTGTCGGGCAAGGGTCACTTCGCACGGGTGGAAGTGTCAACCGAGCCATCCGACACGGAAGGCGTGCGCGATACCGTGTTTGAACTCGAGGAGCGTTTCCCGTGGGCACTGGATTTTTTTGTGGGCTGGGGGAGCTACGAGCGGCAGAGGGGTGGATTCGTTCTGGAGAGGCGTCATTTATGGGGGCGGGGGCATCGGGCATCCCTTAAGGGCGTTCTGTCCACCAAGAGCAACTACGGCGAATTGAGTTATCTGGTGCCTGATTTCTACATTAAGGATCTCTCGCTATCGGGAGGAGTGAAAGGGCTGACTCGGGAAGAGCCTTCCTTCGAACACCGGGAAGCTGGGGTGCAAGCCGGGGTTTCGAAGTGGTTTCCCGATGCGGCCTTGAATGTGGACCTGTTGTATGCGTTTCAGGATCTGGAAGTAAGCAACAGCCGATTGGGTGAAAACCGGGAATACGTGGATGACCGGACCACTTCCGGGAGTCTTGAATTGCGCGTGACCCGTGACCGTCGCGACAGTCCGGTGAATCCGACAACAGGCTTCCGTTGGTTTGCGAATGTGGAATGGGCATCCGACATCTTTGGTGGCGAAGCAAAATACCAGCGTTTTGAAGCCGGGGCATCCTGGCATCGGGAGTTGGCTTCCGGGCTGCTCATTCATGCGGCGTTGAATCAGGCATGGGTGATCTCGGTGGATGGGGACGGTGAGATCATTCCCGTGAACAAGCTGCTGTTCCCCGGGGGAGAAAACTCGATCAGGGGTTACGGGAGGGGTGAAGCATCCTTGCGGGATGCTGAAGGAAAGTTTGTAGGATCCCGGGCCAACCTTCTTTTGAATCTGGAGCTTGAACAGCTTCTCACCGACAACCTTTCGGCTGTGGTTTTCCTTGATGCGTTGGCGGCGTCCCGCCTGGCATCCGATGGGCTGGGAGATGAGACGCTGAGTTCAATCGGTTTGGGCGTTCGCTGGAGGACCTTTATGGGGCCGGTTCGCCTGGAATACGGCCACAACCTCAAGCGTCGTTCCGGTGACCCGAATGGAGCACTGCATTTTGCGATCGGATTTCCTTTCTGACCTTAACGTAGGGTTTGCGAGCGGCGCGAAATTGTGCAAAGTCCTTTGACCATGGCTGCATCAAGCGATTGCGAAAATCCCTGCCTTACCGGAATATGGGTGGCTCCTGACGGAACCGTGCATCAGTGTTTTCGTAGCCCGGACGGGGTTACTGAGGCAAAACAGGCTCAACTGGAGGCCTTTATGTGGGTTTCTGCCGAGGATGTGAAGTCACTCGATGGCGAAAGCCATGTTCACTCGCTCAAGGGAGCAGGCCCGTTCAACCGGATGCTCACCACCTCAGATATGGAGCAGTTCGGGCAATGGATGCAGCAGGGCAAGGGGCTGCGCCGCATGGAGGTGCTCAAGCCTTTTGAAAGCCAGTATTTGCTTAGCCATGGCATGCGGCTTTTTGGGGATTTACGCTTCGACCAACTCAAGCGGTGTCAGTTGGATATTGAGACCGAGATTGGTCCAAATGGGAAATTCCCGAGCTCACAGCGCCAGCGGGTGTTGGCTATCGGGCTAAAGATGGGCGAAAAGGAAGCACTTCTGTCGCTTGATGGTGAGGATGACGCCTCTGAGAAGGCCTTGCTCGAAGCGTTGAGCCAGCACCTCGAGGAATGGGATCCCGATGTGATCGAGGGGCACAACATCTTCAACTTTGACCTCGAGTATCTTCGGGTGCGGGCGGGAAAACACAAGGTGCCTTGCGCATGGGGGCGCTTTGGGCAGGAAGCGTCTTTCCGGAAAAGCCGCTTGAAGGTGGCCGAGCGTTGGGTGGATTTTCAGCGTTGCGATCTGCCGGGCCGGACGGTCTTTGACACCTATCTGATGGTCCAACTCTACGATCTCACATCGCGTGACATGACCTCCTACGGACTGAAGGCGGTGGCGAAGCATTTCGGGGTAACCAAGGATCTCGGGCATGAACGAACCTACATCAAGGGCGACCAGATTCACGCGACATTCAAGACCGACCGGGAGCGTTTTCTCGGCTATTTGCGGGACGACTTGCTTGAGACAGAGGGGGTGGCCGCTATTCTCTTACCGACCTATTTTGAGCAGTGCCGGAGTTTCCCAACCTTGCTTCAGGAGGCGAGCTTAAGGGGAACATCGAGTAAGATCGACCTGTTGTTTTTCGAGAAGTATTATCAGGCCGGGTATGCCTTGCCCGATCCTGTGGAATCGATCGGCGGATTCGAAGGCGGATACACGCAGAGTTTCCGTAGTGGCGTGTTCCGGGATGTTTTTCATTACGACGTGGCGTCGCTCTATCCGAGTCTGCTGATCCGCGCGGGTCGCAATCCTGCGAATGATGACCTCGGGGTGTTCCTCCCGTTGCTTGAGGAACTTAGAACCTACCGGCTCCGCTACAAGGGGTTGGCAAAGAGTGAAAGCGATCCGGCCTTGCGCCGTGAATACGGTGCGCGGCAGGCGACTTTCAAAATCCTGATCAATTCATTCTACGGTTACCTCGGGTTTATGGGCGCGCGTTTTGGCGATCCGGAACTGGCAGCACAGGTGACGGCGGACGGCCGGGCGCTGCTGCAGTCGATCATTGACCAGATGCATGTTTTGGAGGCGGAGCCACTCGAGGCGGACACCGACGGGATTTACGTGTGTGCGGGAAAGTGGGCGAAGGATCCGGAGGGTTTGCTGGCCAAAGTGCGCGAGATTCTGCCCGATGGGATCGAACTGGAGTTTGATGGCGCCTATGACGCGATGCTCTGCTACAAATCCAAGAACTATGCGTTGAATGAAGGGGGCAAGGTTATCATTCGTGGATCCGCATTGCGCTCCCGTGGCATCGAGCCCTTCCTGCGCGATCTCACCGAGAACCTGGTTCAGTATCTATTGGGGGGCGACGGGAAGCCTCCCGCCGAACTCATGAATGAAATGCGCGAGGCGATCGGCGCCGGCACGCTTCCTGTGAAGTCTCTGTCCAAGATGGAGTCGCTCAATCAGAATCCATCGGTGTATGCAAAATCCGTCGAGGACGGGAAAACTCCACGGCGTGCCGCACTTGAGGTCGCCTTGCGGATGAATCCTGTTCCCAAGCAGGGGGATAGAGTGATTTACTACATCGCCTATGGCGAAAAAGGGCGCAAGGCAATGTGGCAGCGCGCCTATGCACTCAGCGAATACGATCCCGTGGTGTGTCCGTATGATCCGGGCGTTTACCTCAAGAAACTGGATGAATGGCAGGAGAAGTTCGCGGACCTTTTGGCAATCCGGTCGGCCTCCTGAGAGGGCAGACCGGGCGCGATCTGTCGGCGCGTGTGTCAGTGTGGCGGCGGCGCTGGGGGATGCTCAGCGGCTTTCGATGGCTTTTTGCGCCCGTTCCAAAGTTGCGAGCAACTCGGTTTCCCGGGTTGGTTTTGGAAGGTAATCATCCATACCCGCATCCAGGCATTTTTCGCGGTCTCCCTCCATGGTATTGGCAGTCATGGCAATGATGTGGATGTCCTCGATTTGGGGGTTCTTGCGGATGGCTCGGGTGGCCTCATAACCATCCATGACTGGCATTTGGCAATCCATGAACACAATATCGTAGGGTCCGTTTTCCAATGCCGCGATAGCTTCCCTCCCGTTGGCCACGAGTTCAGCCCGGAAGCCTGCCTTTTTCAATTGGAGTTCGATTACCCGTTGGTTCACCCGGTTGTCTTCGGCCACCAGAATGCGGATTTCGTGAGTTTTTCCGTCCGCATGCTTTCTGGAAGTGCGCCGTATCTTTGGTTTCTCCTTCGGACTCTGTTTTTGGAACGGGGCCAGCAGGATTTCCCGAAGGGCATTTCTCCTTATGGGTAACGTGAGGATGCCTTGCAGACAATGTTTTTGGGCCGACCCCAGATCGATCCGATGCTCAAGTGATGTCAAGAGGATGAGAGACGGTTTGGGTTTGGATTCCGGTATTGCCTGCAAGTGTTTGGCGATCGAGCGCAGGCATTCCATTCCGGCGTATTCGGACAAGCGCAGCGCTATGATCACCCATTGGGCGGGGTTGGCAGATAGTGCGTTGTCGGAGACGATTGAGCCCGCATGAGCGTAGTCTTTGCTGATTGTGAGACTAATGCCCCAGGCAGTTGCGTGATGCTGCAGAACCTGCTCCGTCAACTCGCTGTCGCAAAACGCGAGCGCGGAGTGGCCGCGCAGTAGATCAATCTGGGATGAAGGGTCTGTGGATTCTGTGTTCTGTGCGTGTGGTTGGAGCTGGATCGTAAACCAGAAGGTGGAGCCTGCACCCTCGCGGCTTTCCACGCCGATATGTCCATTCATTTGTTCGACGATTTCCCGCGATATCGCGAGTCCGAGCCCGGTTCCGCCGTATCGGCGTGTGGTGGAGTTGTCGGCTTGAGTAAATGGGCGGAAGAGCTTCCGTTGGGTTTCCTCAGGGATCCCGATACCGGTGTCCTTTATCTCAAAACGCAGGTTCTCGCCGGAATCTTCCTGGAGTGGTTTCACCGAAATCGTCACAGAGCCCTTCTCGGTGAACTTAATCGCATTGGCCGTGAGATTGACCAACACCTGACGAATTCTGCCGGGGTCTCCCACCCATTTGGAGGGAAGCTCCGGGTCCACCAGGCATGCCATTTCGACCCCTTTTTCGCACGCGCGGATTGCCATGAGTTCGAGGGATTCCTCGACGGTTTCGGAGAGATCGAACACAACCGACTCGAAACGCAGTTTCCCGGCCTCCATTTTGGACAAATCGAGGATGTCGTTGAGGATCGCCAGTAATGATTCCGCGCTGTTTCGTGTTGTCTCCGCGAACTCTTTTTGCTGGGGGTCGAGTGCAGTTCCCAGCAAGAGGTTGCTCATGCCGATGATGCCGTTCATCGGTGTCCGGATTTCGTGGCTCATGTTCGCCAGGAATTGGCTTTTCACGCTGGAGGCTTCCTGGGCCACTTCGGCGGCGATCCGGAGTTCATCCTGCAGGCGTTCCGCTTCGGCCTGTGCCCGTTTGCGCTCCTCGATTTCCATGCGAAGCGAGGCGTTGGCCTCCGCGAGTTCAGCGGTTCGAATCCTGACGTTGGTCTCCATCAGTTCGTGGGACTGACGGATGCGAAGCCGGTCAAGGTGAATGTGGCGCATCCAAACGATGTATCCCACCAATGCCGCAAGGAGGAGAATCGCTCCGGCACGGAATGCCGGGGTTTCGTGCAATCGATGGGGCAAGGTGATCGAAAGACGGGCTCCGGATTTTTCCCGTATTCCCTCGCTGTTTCTTGCCTGAACGTGGAAGGTGTAGGTGCCGGGCGAGAGGTTTGTGTAGAACGCGGATTTCCTCGCTCCCGCTTCAACCCAGTCGGAATCAAACCCGTCCAGTTTGTAGCGATAGGTGACCTCGTGCGGGGCGCGGTAGTCGATGGTGGAGTAGTCGAACTCCAAGTTGCCGGGGCCAGGCTCAATGGGTGGATTGGACTCGAAATCATAGTGGCGTCCATTTATCCTGATTTGCGTAATACTGGTGGATGGCGGAATGCTTGTATGGTTTACCTTGTCGGGATCAATCATGATGACGCCGCTGCTGCTCGGGAACCATATCTTACCGTCAGTCGAGCGTGCTCCGGAATACTCGATTGATATTTTGTCATTTGATTTCACTGCGTTTCGGCCTTCGTAGACCTCACATCTCAACAACGGGATCGTCCCATCGGCGACCGCGTTCATCTCCTGTTGGTCAACCCGGAATATCCCCCGGTTGCTGTCCATCCAGAACCCGCCTTTGCCATCCGGTATGATCGCATACACGTAGTCCGAGTGCAGTCCGCTTGCGCGTGTCAATGTGACGATGCCATCGTCGGTGACTCGCGATATTCCATTGTGTTGGGCCGCCCAAACGTTTCCTTCATCATCGAGGACAAGATAATAGTAGCGGGTGGGTGGGTATCCGAATTTTTCGGTAAGATTTTCCATCACGCCTTCATTTATCCTGAAGACTCCGGCCTCACATACCATCCAAATGGATCCATCCTGCGTAACAATCATCTCGTTGATCCAGGGTACCGATACGGCTTGACCGTTTTTCAGGAAATAGGGAAGAAATGCCCCGTCTTTAAGTCTCATCAGATTGTCTCCGAAGGCTACCAGAATTCCTGATGAATCTTCCACTATCACCTTTGGCCATGTCTCACCCGACCAGGACTGGATGACCGCCCCCTTGGACGTGGAGAACAAATCAATGTTTTTGCGGGCTCCAAACAGAAAGACATCGCCATTCGATGCGAAAAAAATCCTTTTGATCCACCGTGACTGAAACCCTTGGCTTCCTTCCAGCCCGTAGTTTTGGATGGCCCCATTCCGGATGATGGACAGCCCATTATTGGTCCCTGCCCATATTCCGCCCTTTGGATCGGCCGATACGCAAAGCACTCCATTTGACACAAGCCCTTGCCGGGTGGAGATGGTGGGGAACCTCACATCGAGCAGCTGGGTAAGTCCGTCTGATGTCCCAATCCATATGCTCCCATCGGGTGTTTCGGCCAATGACAATACGTAATTGGATGCCAGTCCATCGTCTTGGGTGAACCGTTCCATGCGGCCTTGGAAGTACCGGACAACACCCTCTCCAAAGGTGCCCAACCATACGGCTCCCTTACTGTCCACCATCACAGTTTGTGGCTGCCCAGGCAGCTCAGGACTCTTTATGAGCGCATTGTCGGGTCCAAAGGCGACAAAACCACTCTGGGCGGGTGCGATCCAAACGTTACCGTTGCCTTCCACTGCAATGTCGTGGATGATATTGTCCGTGTAGTCCCTTCCTGTGAAAGGATGCCATTTCCCGTCATCAAACAACCAAATCCCGATTTCGGCCGTTCCCGCCCATATCCTGCCTTGTGGATCCTCGTGAAGGGAAAAAATGTCCGAGTTTCCCATTGGGGCGAGTTCCCATTTGGAGTTTTCAATGTCGACAGCTCTTGTGAAGAGTCCGGAAGTTGTTGCCGCATAGACGTTTCCGTTTGATGCTTCGATGACTTTTCTGTAGCGTATGGATGTGGTTTCCTGTATTTCAGGATCGTCAATGCGCGATATCGATTTCCCATCGAAAACGCAAAAGGCTCCGTCCATTCCGACCCACAGACCACCATCGGATCGACGTGCCAGAGACCCGATCACACGGCTGCGCAAATCATCATCCGGTGGATTTGGCGGAGGGAGAAAGTCGACGCCGTCGAAAAGAAACAACCCCTGTGCCATCCCGATCCAAAGGCTGCCATCCCGATCGACGGCAAGCGTATTGACCGTGTTAGCTGGTAATCCATTGTCCCGCTTCCATGTCCGCACGTTGCTCTGCTGGATGCTTCGGTCGGGGTTGAGTGCCGAAAGCCCTGAAGTGCCGATTGCCAGACACAGCAGGATTATTCTCCGGATCATCATGCCGGAGCCGATTCCAAAACGCCGGGTAGCCCACGGTTCAATCGGATGTCTATTCACCATCAGGGTTCGGATATATCTAACGGGCGAACACTGTAAGAGATCGCCCGACTCGATAATCGGTTGATCGTATCGATCCTTTAGGTATAGAGGAGACTAATATTAGAAAAACTATTGATCCGGAAGATGATCATTGTGATGGAAACCAGCACAATAGCCCTGTCAGACAGGAACCAGTGACGCTTCTTTCCAAAGGCTGTCAATCAGGTGGACCGTCGGATAATCGACCATCCCGCGCTGATTGGTTCGCATCAAACCGGTGACACGATCGACGGCGTAGCGTCCAACCGCCTCGTGGTTTTGCAAAACTCCGGTTTGGGATTCATCGAAATGATCGATATCAAGCGGGTAGAGAACAACATCGCGACCGGATCTTCTGCGGATTTCATCCATCTTGGGGATGAGCTCAATCCAATTCGTCACCATCACCTCGACTTCGTATTGCTTAAGCCACGAAATAATCTCGGCACAATCCTGTTCGAGATCCTTTCCCGGAATCACCTTCAGGGGAATCCGATCTGACTCTGGGAAAATGGTTTGCCCGACGTAGTAACCCGCTGAAAACAGGTTTCGGGTGTGGGCCTCATCGTGTTCACCGGTTACCATTCCTACCCTGCGGTAGCCTTTTTCCCCGGCTTTCTCGATCGCGAGCCGCGTGGCCTGCATCTGATTGTTTTCAACAACGTCAAACCGCAGGTTGAAAGGAAGCATTTCAATCTTGATCACACTGTAGTATTCCCAGGAAAGCGAAAGGTCGGTCTTGTGGGTGAAAGCCGCAATGATCAATCCGCTGATGTTCCGGGTGAGCAGAATGCGATCCAAGGATTTGGAACTGTAATTGCCGGGGCTATAGTAAAACGGCTCAATCTTGTAACCGAGTTCGTTTGCCCGTCGTTTGGCGCTCTGCAGGAAAAGCATGCGTGGCTGGGAGTTCCGGAGCTGGGCATCTCCCTCGAGGTCCATGATGTATCCGATGGTCGGTGGAGCTTTGTTCTCCTGATGGTGTTGCCGGTAGGCAATCAGGGAGGACAGCATGGGATCCGGTTTGTAGCCCAAGAGCCTGGCTGCTTCGTGTATTTTCTCCCGTGTCGCTTTGGGAATGCTGGGGTGATTCCTGAGGGCGAGCGATACCGTTGTTTGATGTACGCCCACACTGGCGGCGACATCTTTCATGGTGATGCGTCTGGAGAGCATGGGATAATGCGATAGTGAGAAATAGGGTGTTGTTAAGGAAAAACCGGTTTGGAATGCCCCCAATCTATGGCATGGAACAATCCCGGGGCAATGAAAAACCTCATGTGCGGTCTGGATGCGTTTGACAAGCCGCGCATGCATTCCAAAGGTCTGAATCTGAGTGCCTTTTGTGAACCCGCCCATACCCCCGATTATGCGAACTGAATCAAAAATGAAGCATGGTGTTTTCCCGTTTTGGGCGATGTTTGTGCCTTTGATGCGGGCATTGATCGCCGCTGTGGCGGTTGTCTGTGTATCGAACGGTGCGATTGGCCAGGAGGTAGGTGGTTTTCTGTTTGCGACCTTCCGGAGCGGGGGTGGGCCCATGGCCGAGCAAGTCTATTTTGGATTCAGCAGCGATGGTCGCAATTGGAGTGCGCTTAACGATGGGCGTCCTGTTCTGGTGAGCGAGATGGGAGAGCTCGGGGTGCGTGATCCCTATTTGTTCCGCTCCCACGAGGGTGACAAGTTCTTCCTCATCGCCACCGATCTTTCCATGCACCACAAGCGCGATTGGGATCTGGCTGTGAAGGCGGGTAGCCGTTCGCTTGTGATATGGGAGTCCACCGACTTGTTGCACTGGTCGGAGCCACGGCTGGTTCAGGTGGCTCCGGATGACGCCGGTTGTGCGTGGGCTCCGGAGGCAATCTACGACGCGGAAAATGGAAACTACATTGTGTTTTGGGCTTCCACAACCGCGGGAGACGGGTATGAAAAACACCGGATTTGGGCCGCACGCACGGAGGATTTCCGTTCGTTTGGAGAACCGTTTGTTTTCGTGGACAAGCCGACTACGGTCATCGACACCACGATCGTTCATGATGGTCATCGGTATCATCGTTTCTCGAAGGATGAGAAGTTCAAAGCCATCACACAGGAGTCGGCGGACAAGCTATCCGGACCATGGGTGGAAAATCCTGATTTTTCGTTGGCAACGCTTGTTGGATACGAAGGTCCCCAGTGTTATTTGATTGAGCCGGGAATGGATGACCAACCTCCGACATGGGGCCTGATCCTGGATCACTATGCGAAGGGGATGGGGTATCAGCCTTTTGTCTCCCGTGATCTGGTATCGGGACAGTTCGAACCGGCGGCGGGCTTTTCTTTTCCATTTCCTTTCCGGCATGGATCCATTCTCACCCTGACTCCAGAGGAATACGCCCGGCTCAAGGATGCGGATGCATCGGGTCGCGGCATCGGAGTTGACGCATCCGCAGATTTGCCCTTGTCGTCGCACTGGAATAACCCCATCGTGCCGCAACGGGCGGATCCGCACGTGTTCCTTCACGGCGATGGTTACTACTACCTTGCGGCCACTGTGCCGGAATATGATCGCATTGAGATCAGGCGGGCACGCACGCTGGGTGGGCTTTCATATGCCACTCCGAAAGCGATCTGGCGCAAACATGAAAAGGGCGAGATGGGAGCTCACATCTGGGCGCCGGAGATTCACCATATCGATGGTAAATGGTATGTGTATTTCTCGGCCGGGGAGGCGGAAAAACGATGGGCGATCCGTCTGTGGGTGCTGGAATGCGAGGGTCAAAACCCCCTTTCCGACACATGGACTGAGAGGGGAAAGCTCAAGGTTGGATGGGAGTCTTTTACTCTTGATGCAACTACCTTTGCCCACAATGGACAGCGCTATCTGGTTTGGACGCAGGATGAACCCGGGGTTCGTGGGACCAATCTCTATATTGCCAAAATGGATAGTCCCACTTCAATTATCGGAAAAATCACCAAACTCACCCAGCCCGACTTGGAATGGGAGCAGCGCGGGCATTGGGTGAACGAAGCCCCCTCGGTTCTCATCCGTAATGGACGGTTTTGGATGACGTACTCCGCCAGTGCGACTGACGCCAACTACTGCCTGGGCCTGCTTTCCGCGCCGGAGGATGCGGACTTGCTCGATCCCGCTTCATGGACCAAGAGCCCTCAACCGGTTTTCAGGAGTGATGCTGGAAACAGTCAGTTCGGCCCCGGACATAATTGCTTCACCACGACTCCATGTGGCCGTATCGACATAATGGTGTATCACGCCCGAAACTACGAACACATCGATGGCGAACCGCTGGTGAATCCGGATCGGGCCACCCGTGCTCAAATCCTGCGATGGCGGGATGATGGCAGTCCGGACTTTGGCGTTCCGGTGGCGGATGGACCTTACCGCATCGACGCAGAAGATTGAGTTGGGAGCTCGGGTTCAGGTGAAGCGGTGTTGAGTTGACAGTAAGAATTTGTGCCGCTTGCGCCGGATGGATTGCGGCGTAGGTTAGCATCACTATGACAAAATCCCCTACGTTGTTATTCCCGCTCGCCCTGTTTTGTTTCAGCGCGGTAGCCGCTTCTTTGAGCGCCCAAATCGGGACCCGCTTTGAATCGGAACGCCGTGTGGTTCAGGACCCGGTTACCGGTAACGATCTCATTTTTGTTACCAGCAAGCCTGCCGGTGATTCCAAAATCTATCAGACCCAGCCCCAATGGACCTCGGATGGCGAATGGATGGTGTTCCGTTCGCGTCGGGTTCCAGGTGAAGCGATCGCGGTGCATGAAGACAGCGGGGTGATGGTGCAAGTGACCGAAGGCGGCTACATCGGGATGCTGAACATTGCCCGCAAGTCCATGCACCTCTACCTGATTCGTGATCCGGGTGCAGCACCTGACCAGCGTCCGGAAACCCCGCGGGGCGACTTGCAACTCGTCTGTGTTGATCTCGGGAAGCTTTTTGCCGATAGCGAATCGGGAAAACTGTCGGGCGCCGATGCATACCAGAAGGTGGTTGGAATCATTCCTGCGGAGATGGAGTCAGGAGGCGACATGACCATCGATGCGGATGAAGCGATTGCCTATTTCCGTGTCGGGCGTGGATATGCGGAACGTTTCCTGCCCGAAGGGGTGGTGCCAGAAGAGAACTTTGGCCCACGTAACATGGGAAAGGGACCGACCGGTATCGCGAAAATGAATCTGACGAACGGAAAAATTGACTATGTGGCGTCCGTTCCATTTCAGGCCGGGCACATCCAGGCGAATCCCTGGGTGTCGGGAGAAATATTCTTCTGCTGGGAAACTGGCGGAAAGGCTCCGACCCGGGTGTGGACAATCAAGGGCGATGGCACCGGATTGCGTCCTGTTTACAATGAACCGTCACACGATTGGGTGACGCATGAGGCCGTCATTTCTCCGGATGAGATCGCAGTGGCGATTTTGGGACATCGTCCCATTGGATTCAAAGATGACTGGGGTGTCTGTGGATCCCGTGAGTTCGCGACCGGTTTGGGCATCATCAACGTCCGCACGGGTCATATGCGCATCGAGGGCCAGACCAAGAAGGGTAGCGGGTTGTGGCACGTTCACGGATCTCCCGATGGTCGCTTCGCGGTGGGCGATGATTTTTCCAGAAGCATCTGGTTGGTGGATCGGAGGAATGGAGAGATGATGCTGTTGTCAACCGGCCATAAACCCAGTGCTGCCGATCATCCTCATCCGACATTCAGCCCGTGCGGAACCAAGATCCAGATCCAATCGGCTATGCTCTCGGAAGATGACAAAAGCATGAATATTGTGGTGATTCCAGTTCCCGAAAGCTGGTTGAAACGGGATTTCCCGGTATACGATCTTCCGGAAGGCAACTATTGAGTGTAGTTGATTCTCAGGCCGATGAGCAGAGGTGTTCATCGGCCTTTTCCTATCCTGCTTCCTTTCGGGTTCAATGCATAGGCGGCCCGGTTGTTTGTCCATATCATGATCATGAACTACCCACGTGTTTCTCATCTTTTTGCGTTTTGTGCTCTCGCTTGTTCTGTTTGCGAAGGCGTTACGGCCACTCCGGATGCTGGGGAGACAAAAGCGTTCTCCTCCATGATCCGCGAAGGCTGGATCGACTTTAACAAGAATGGGGAGCTTGATGTGTATGAGGATCCGGGGCAAACGGAGGCGGCGCGCATCGAGGATCTACTCAGCCGTATGACGGTGGATGAGAAAACCGCGCAGATGACGACCCTTTACGGATTTCCGCGTATTCTTAAGGATGAATTGCCGCAGACTGAATGGGATTCGCGCATGTGGAAGGATGGGATCGGCAACATCGACGAGCACATCAACGGCAACGAAGGCTGGGCGGGAAACCTGCCCGATCCCTACAATGACCTGCCATGGGAGCGTCACGTGGATGCGCTGCACTTGGTGCAGCGATGGTTTATGGAACACACCCGCTTGGGCATTCCAGTGGATTTCACAAACGAAGGTATTCGTGGGCTGATGCATTCGAGGGCGACGAGTTTTCCCGCGCAGTTGGGAGTTGCCAGCACCTGGAATAAGGAGCTGGTGCGTGAGATCGGGCGTGTGACGGGTGCAGAGGCGAAGGCATTGGGATACACCAACGTGTATTCTCCGGTTCTTGATGTTTCCCGGGATCCGCGATGGGGACGTATCATTGAGAGCTATGGGGAGGACCCTTTTCTTGTTTCTGAGTTGGGACTCCAGCAGATACTGGGGCTTCAGGAACAGGGGGTGGCCTCGTCTCCCAAACACTTTGCCGTCTATGGCATTCCCAAAGGTGGGCGGGATGGCCATGCCCGGACAGATCCGCACGCAACATGGAGTGATGTTCAAACGATTTACCTTGCACCATTCCGGAAGGCAGTGAGGGAAGGGGGCATTCTGGGTATCATGGCATCATACAACGACTATGATGGGGTTCCGGTTCAGGGCAGCCGCTTGTTTCTGACAGACATTCTGCGCAAGGAATGGGGATTCGAGGGGTATGTGGTGTCCGACAGTGCTGCTGTGGAATTTATCCACCTGAAGCACCGGGTCGCGCCGACTGCGGACGAGGCGATCCGGCTGGCGGTGGAGGCCGGTTTGAATGTGCGCACCAATTTCACGGAGCCTGAGGAGTATGTGGATCCTTTGCGGATGCTGATCCGGACCGGCAGGTTGTCGATGGAGGTTATCGATGCCCGTGTGCGGGATATCCTCCGGGTGAAATTCCGTTTAGGGCTGTTCGATCATCCCTTGTCTCCCGATTCATCTCAGGTCGGGCAGCTCGTGCGCAATCTTCAGCATCTGGAGGTTGCCGCCCAAACCGACCGGGAGTCCATTATTCTGCTCAAAAATGACGACGGATTGTTGCCTTTGGACAAGAATACGCTCAAGCGGGTTCTCGTGACGGGTCCGATGGCCGATGATGAGCGGGCATGGTGGAGCCGTTACGGAGCACAGCGTCTCGGTTTTGTAACACCGCTTGAAGGGATTCGGGAGGCGCTGAGAGGTGTTGCTGAGGTGCACTATCAGAAGGGCGTGGATGTCGTGGATGCCGGTTGGCCCGAAAGCGACGTTTACAAAAAAGACCCTGACCATGGTGTCAGGGCCGGTATTCTGGCTGAGGTAAAAGCGGCTGCGGATGTGGATGTGATCATTGCCTGCATGGGGGAATCCGATGCACAGTGTAGGGAGTCCAGCAGTCGGATCAGTCTCGATTTGCCAGGGTATCAGGATGATCTGCTCCGGGCACTCCATGCTACCGGCAAGCCGGTGGTATTGGTTCTCTCCAATGGTCGGCCGTTAAGTGTGCAGTTTGCCGCACGGGAAATCCCTGCAATTCTGGAAATGTGGTTTCCAGGGGAAGAGGGGGGGCATGCATTGGCCGATGTCCTGTTTGGACGATACAACCCGGCTGGTCGTCTTCCGGTAACGGTTCCCCAGTCGGTTGGGCAGTTGCCCTTCAATTTTCCCTATAAGCCGGGTAGTCAGGACCAGGATTATGGTCAGGTGCACGGGCCGCTCTTTCCGTTTGGACACGGTTTGAGTTACACGACTTTTGCGTATGATGCCCTTTCCATTTCGCCTACCCGTGCAAAGGCGGATGAAACGGTTTGCGTGAAGCTGACGGTTACCAATACGGGTGATATCGCTGGAGATGAAGTGGTGCAGCTCTACTTGCGCGACGACTACAGCAGTGTCACCACTTGGGATCTGCGGCTGGTGGGGTTTGAGCGGATCCATCTCGCTGCGGGTGAAACGCTACCGGTCCGGTTTGAGATCAAACGGGAACATCTTGAGCTTTTCAATGCTGATCAAGAATGGGTTGTTGAGCCTGGGCGCTTCACCTTGATGGTGGGGGCTTCGTCGACAGATTTGCGTTTGACGGGTCAGTTCGGGATCGAATCGGAGGAGGGTGAAATGCCTCGTGAAGATCCGTTGCCGGGTCAAACCGTGGATCCGATATGAACAGGGTGCCAGCCCGCGAAACCATGGCCAACCCGCAAGTGCTTTGTGCCGGTAGTTTTTTAGCTATCCCCGTGTCGGCTACAGATTAACCTACAGCCATAAATACATGAAACCAGATCTTCTATCCTTGTTTTGTTGGTGTTCCTTCAGTCTGCTTCTATCTCTTCCGATCCATGCGGGCGAAAAAGGTGTCACCCCTGAGTCGGTCTACGAGATTGCGAACCGGGTGGCGGATTGGCAGATCGCCACCTTCGAAACCCAGGGAGAGTATCGGGCGCTGCCTTTGAATCCCCATCCTTGGCAAACGCGCGAAAAGCACCATGAGCTTGACTGGACAAGTGGTGCGCTCTACGCTGGCATGTATCAGTGGAGCCAAATCGCGACTTCCCGTGGGTATGCGGATTGGCTCCGTCAGGTTGGCGAACGCAACGCCTGGAAACTGCACGAGCGCCCCTATCATGCGGATGACCATACCGTCGGTCAGTTATACCTCAGCCTATTCCGGGATACACAGGATCCGCGGATGTTGGAACCAACCCGTAAGCATTTTGACTGGATTCTCGAAAACCGTCGCACCGGTACCTTGGAATGGACGGCAAATCCGACCGATGCCCATCATCGCTGGGGGTGGTGTGACGCATTGTTCATGGCTCCGCCCGTCTGGGCCCGGTTGGCCCGTATCACCGGCGATCACAAGTATCTTGCCTTCATGGATGAGGAGTATCAGGCCACCTATGATTTGCTTTGGGATGAACAGGAGCACCTCTTTTGGCGGGATTCGAGCTTCTTTGATTATCGCGAGAAAAACGGGAGCAAGGTGTTCTGGTCGCGCGGCAATGGATGGGTATTTGGTGGTCTCGCGTTGATGATACCGGACTTTCCGGAGCAATGGGAACGGCGTTCGTTCTACATCGATACGTTTCGTCAGATGGCCGAAGTCATCAAGCGGGTGCAGCGAAGTGATGGCACATGGTCAATGGGATTGCTGGGTGCGGAAAAGGACTATGAGGCGAGAGAAACCAGCGGGACGGCATTCTATACCTTTGGATTGGCATGGGGCATCCGCACCGGGATTCTGGACCGGAATGAATTCATGCCCGTCGTGATGAAGGCATGGATGGCATTGGTTTCGTCTGTGGATGAAAAGGGAATGCTGCGGTGGGTGCAACCGATTGGGGCGGCTCCCGGCGAGTCCTTTGAAAACTACAGTGAATTGTATGGGGTGGGGGCCTTTCTCGCCGCCAGTTCAGAAGTCTATCGTCTCATGGATGGCCGACTTCCAGTCGTGGATCCAGCCCGGAAAGGAACTCGGTGGTAGGCATGAGCTTTTCAGAGCGGTCATCGGACCAAAGGATGACATTGGCAGTATTCGTTGGTCGCCCGTAACCGGTGGTTCATCTTGGGACAATATACGTCCGATGGTGGCGGCAGGAGATGGATACAAGGTGCTGGTCTGGCTAAACGGTCCGTGGAGCACCTATGTCGATTATGAAGTCGACGTGCGTGCGATTGTGCTCGAACACCCCTGAGGGAAATCCACGAAAAACGGCGCGATAAAAGACGGAACGCATAAGCGTTCCGCTACCTGAAGAGGTGCTCCCGGGTGTATCATTTTCCCGTATCTCGTTCCCCCGTAGCGGAATGCTCACGCATTCCGAAGCAGCGTGATCCCGAGGTGACGCGCGGAAATGGAACGAATACGGAACGTCCAATGGGTCGGACTATCAGTCCTCATGGTCTAGGGGGGCGATCCGGGGCGATGCCTGAGCTGGTGTTGGGGGGCGCGCAGTTGGCGCTTGAAGAGCGAATGCTCGCGTTGGCGTGTCACCCGGATTGTTCCTGTTCGAGGCACATCGTCCCGGAATTGTGTGCGCAACTGTATCCATTGTCGGATATGTTCGCGGTTTCCGAGAACGTAGCATAGCACCGGACACTAATACACCTGTCCCGATCAATCCATTCATCAATCAGTTTCAATAATCGGTGAATCATTCTCTATCCGTCTATAAATAAACAGCTTGCAAAATCCGCTTGTATCTCTGCAAATCCACATCACACTGTAGCCGACGACCTCAATCCCATACCCTAGTCCGGTGTTATCCACCGTCGAATGTGCGTGAACACAACTGTTCGAAGAAAGATGATCAATTTAAACAATCTCGGCTATCATAGCGATTGCATCGCAAGGAAGATTGAGGGCGAGTTCACAGAGACGGATACGTATTTCGTCCTTCGAATGCCAAAGAACCCGACTTTCCACTGGGGTAACCTCATTGTCTTTAGAGCAGAACCTAGAAAATACGATTTCGACGCTTGGATATCCGCGTTCAAAAATGAATTTGGAGAGGAATCAAGCCACATCGCGTTGGGATGGGAGACCCAAGAGATCGGCAACATCGACGATTTCATTCAAGCCGGCTTTTCGTTAAAATCGCAATCCGTCCTTGTTCTCGACGAGCTCGAAGAAATCCAGATCTCCAGAAACGATCTGGTCATACGAAAAATCGAGTCGGACGCAGACTGGAAGAAAGTCCTGGAACTTCAAATCTACATCTCAGAAGGAGAGAATCCGAGCAAGGATTACGTAGACTTCAAGGTTCGGGATTTTGAGACCTATCGTGCTCTAAGCGAGAATGGCGATGGAAATTGGTGGGGAGTCTTTCTAGGCGAAAAGCTAGTCGGAGATATGGGACTTTACTTCGACAATTCGCTTGAGACAGGTCGATTCCAGAGCGTGGAAACTCATCCCGACTATCGGAGAATGGGCGTCTGCTCGAAGTTATTGTATTGGGTTTCCAGTGACGCTTTGAGAAAGAATCCGAGAATCAAGCTGGTGATCTGCACTGAGAGGGATTCGGATGCGGAAAGAATCTACCGAAAGCTCGGTTTTGTGCGCCACCAAGCACAACACGGAGTCTGCTTACCCGGAAAATTGAAAATCAGTTCGAACAAGTCGGCCCCTACAACTTCGGCTATCGTTCTGCGATGACCTCGCGTATGGCCTTCACGTTAGCAAAAATGAATGATTGGCGTATCAAGTTTGATGTTGAGCAAGACATATCGGAGGTTCGCGCTATCGTGGATTCGCAGATCGTGGAAAGAGGCGAGCCCAAAGTGTTCTTTCGCGCTGCCGTAACACGGCTGTCGATTTGCATCCGCGACCTGGTCGCGAAGTCACAGATTCTTGCGAAGAAGAAGATCTCGTTTACAGATGATGTTATCATTGAAGCCCCCGTTAATGATGTAAGCTCGTTGGTGAAGTTCATGCGGAATGCCATGTGCCATGTTGATACAGATCTTCACCTGCTCGATGCGGGCGTCTACTTCTCCATGGAAATCGTTCGAGGGAAGGCCACCTCGCACCAAATGAGTGGCCGTAGCTTTGGATCGGATTATGCCGACGATGTTGCTTTCCTGATTGGTCCCCAGCGGATTTACTATCGGCGGCATCTCATCCGCGCTTTCGATGAAGCCGTGGCCAATCTGGAATCCCATTTCCGGGACAATCTGTGTTAATTCCGAGAAATGCTTTGGAGCTAAACCGATTGCTTTTTCCATTCTGTGGGCAAGCACTGAATGGGCTTCGCAACCGTCTCGCTCATCTTTCACGTTGATAAAAACCATGACACCGAGCAAAGAGAGTAAAACGATACGTCAGCACATCCACAAGGAGACTGGGGAGAACGAGGCCCCACTGGAGGACCAAAGGAAAGCGTGGATTGATTACGCAAAAACACAGACGATCGATTCCCGGGTCTCGATGTCCAAGGAGACGATTGCAAATGTGCCTTGTCTTTGGATTACCCGATCGGAATCACCAAAGAGCCCAACAATTGTTTACCTCCACGGTGGCGGTCTTGTAGACGGAGCGATTGTTACCCATCGTGAATTCGTGTCCAGACTCGTCGCGGAGAGTGGCTATGGAGCATTGATGGTAGGCTATCGTTTGGCTCCCGAGCACAGGTTTCCCGCGTCGCTTGAGGACGTCGTGGCCGTATGCGATGCTTTCCCGATAGATCGCCAATACATTCTCGGAGGGGACTCCTCCGGCGCGGGTCTTGCCGTTGCTGCAACAGCCGAGCTCAGGAACAAGAATAAGAGATTGCCGGTCTGCGTTTTCACGATCTCCGGAGTCTTCGATATGACATTGTCTGGCGAATCCATGGTTTCCCGAAATAACCTTGACCCGTGCCTTTCCTTCAAGGCTTTGACAGGATGGACGAAGCATTTCACAGATTACGATCTCAGTGACCCACGAATCTCGCCACTGTTCGGAGCTGTGACTGGCTTCCCTCCCGTTCTACTCCAAGTAGGCGACCATGAAGTCTGGCTCGACGATTCAATAAGACTAAAAGAAAAGATTCATTCTTCGGGTGGTAAGGCCGAACTCAGGATTTGGGATTCGATGTGGCACGTCTGGCATATGTACTCTGATCTTCCTGAAGCACTCGAAGCGATAAAGGAAATCGGAGACTTCATCGACAAGAGCATTGAAGAAAGTGTGAACCAGCCAGCCCATACAACTCCGTTACGTTAGGTCATAGATGAAGAAGGCAATCGCAATCATCGGACAGCTCCTGTTGCTGGTTCCTGTTTTGACTATCGGGATGAATATGAGCAGACTGCAGGGCCTACCTTAGAAGAAGTAGAAAAGTGCCTCTTTGGATTTGTGGGTCGGTAAGTCTCAATGATCCAATCAGAAATGGGAATTGGAGATGCGAAGTGTCAGATTGCGGGATGCATATCGACGTTGTTTGGATTCCGGAATTGGCGTTTCTAAACTACCGAAGGAAGGAGATGCGTTGAATTGCGATGGCGGGTTCGCCTATCACCGGATAAGCACTTGGTGGGAGCTTGACGCCGCCTGTGCCTTGCTCAGGAACCTCATCCCCGTTCATCACGCGGTTGACGACCCACTTGCCATTGTCCAGGAATCCGTCCTCAACGCCCGCGTTGATGAGCCGAGCAAGGCCGCTGGCTTCCGCCAATTTGAAATCCATTTGGAAACCACAACCCGCGACTAGAAATGAGTTATCAGATTCTTGAATCACCAACCCAAAGGCGGCGAAGGGATCATGGTTTTCCCGACCGCTTTCAAACATTTGCTGAGCGTTTGATTCGAGGGCGTAGTGAATGGTGAGTTCATAGTCACCCAGTTGGATGATCTCGGAGAGCTGTTGCTTGTCGCGATAGAAGCCCCGACACCTATTGTGGGCACGGGCGTTGAGAAGCAGAGGTTCCAGTTGACGCAGGACCTTGTATGCCTCGGCGAGAAGCCCATCCTGATAGTATTGGTTGTCGATGCCGAATGGAGCGAATCCCAATGCGCCCTCCCCAAATGAGTAGAAGGCTTTTGCGGCTGCACTTTGGGGATGATCTCCTCCCCACCAACCTGCAGCCTCCGGGATGAAGAGGGGATTATCCCTATGCTTGTATTTGCGGCATTCTCCCCTGAAATCCAATCGGTAATTGTCCACTGCATATAGATCGATCGAAGGAGCCGCTGCCATCCAAATGTCGAGCATGGTGTGCACGGGTCCGCCGCTTGGGTGGACTCCCGGGGTGGGATTCTGCGGGTCAATTGTCCATGCGTTGACGAACATGGGCAGGGGATGGATGGCTTTCCCCGCTTGTGCGATGGCGTTGGTGAACGTTGCCATGTGCCATGCCATGAATACCTCATCACACAAATCTCCCGTGCCGAAGGTCTGCGCCCATGGCAGGCCATGTGGGCATTCGCATTCGCATCGGGTCCACGCGTCCCGTATGGCGGGCTTTAACTCAGCCATATGTACTTCAAGTGAGTGAGTGAGGGTGTTGGGGACGGGGCATTCGAATGCCAGTTGTGCGAGGGGGGAACGGTCGCGGGTGTCGCCCAGCAGTCCGATTTCGTTTTCAACCTGAACCATCACCACAGTTTGTCCATTCGGATCGAGTGCCCTGATGGATTTCATGAATTGAGTGAACGCGCGTTGGTCTGCCTTTAGGGTCTCTGATCCGAAGGGTGAAAAGGCTTGTTCGCTCATCAGGGGAAATCGGTCCGGGTTCTTCCACATCCAAGTGGGAGCGTAGCCGGAATACCCGTTTTTCCATGTCGCAAGCCACAAGATTGCGATCAGATAGCCTTCCTTTTGTGCGCTTTGGATGATGGCCGAAAGAAGGCTTTGATCAAAGGTGCCTTCGTCGGGTTCAAACTGTCGCCATGAGAACGGGATAAGGACGAAATTGAGGGAAAGGGCTTTCAGTGGCTTCCATAATGTGTCCAGGAATGCACGAGTGGATGCGCTTGAATTGCGGATTTCGCCACCAAAGAGCAGGGTTGGTTTTCCATTCACAAGGAAATCAACGTGTGTCGGATACCTTACAAGATGGGGGATGGTTTGAGTCATGGCGGGGTTATAAGTCCGGTTTTCGATATGGGAGTAATGAAGACGGAAGACGCATGCGTCTCGCTACGCCGGTAAGCATTTCGCCGCAGTGGGAAGTGTAAGCTTTCCGGCATATGCCTCGTCCGGGCATCAATTCCTTGCGCGGGTTTCTTTGGGCCCGAGGTAAGTGGTGGGCAGGGGCTCAAAATGCAGTGCGATTTTGTCCACAACGACACCCGGATCGAGCTGAATGAGGCGCAGGATGTGTGGTCCGGTTTCCAGTAATCCGAGGGCTGCGGTAGCTGTGACGGTAGCGTTGAGGACGGCTTGTTTCCATGGATCATCCCCCACCTCCCTGGGGATTTCGATGATCGTGGGACCATCGTCATCGAGGGAAATGGCGAGACGCAGGATTCCGGAATTGTTGGCAGGGAAGGTCGGCAACAGCCAAGCTGTGAGTTGAACTGGCCCGGATGATTGAGTGGTGAAGTCGTATTCGAGCGTGGCCGCGTTTTTTGCTCCAGGATCAAGGGTAGGGCTGTTCTCGGGGAAGATGGCAACGGCATCTCCCGAACGACCGGCTCCAGCCACAACACGCCATAACGCGTCCGCTGGCGATGTGCGATGGGTGAAATGCTCGGTCTCGATGGCGATGACCCCGTCGATTTCGATGAAACGGTGGCCTCCCTCGGGAAGGTCTTGCGGGAGCAATGCCCCGATGTCTTCGGCGGGCTGGGGAAGTAGGGTCGGTTTCCATTGTTCTGCGACCATGTTTTCTGCCGGGATTGGAATGGCTGCGGTGCGGTAGGATCTCCAGTTATAGTCGGCAGGTTCAATGGCCATCATGTGGCGCCATTTGCCATTGGATAATCCGTGGTTGTAGTGATGGGTGAGCTCCTGCAGGCGTTTGTCTGCCTGCCGGACCAAGAGTCCGTGTTGCCGGCGCAGGGCATTGTCATCGAAAAACAGCTCGCGGTAGCGTTCGCTGTGGAAGACCCGCTGGTTTGCGGCGGCGCTTGCTGCGACTGGATAGAGCACGAGTTGGAAGAACGCATCGTGGAAGACCGTTGGCAGCGCGGCCTCCACAGCTTGTGCACGTTGGATGAGGTTGGCGAAGGCGGCGAGGCGTTCTTGCTTTTCCCGTTGGGTCAGCGGGCTGGCTGTTTCGCGTGTATGCGGCATCCACCATTGAAGGTGCTCGGGACGACGTTGGAAGTTGAGCTCGTAATAGCCCTCAATGATGCTGGCAATTTCGCCGGATTGGTCCGGCCCGAATTCCCGTTTGGCCCAGTCATGAATGAATGCTTCGATGGTCTCCGGCTGCCAGCGGTGAATGTCCCAAGCGAGTTCAAGAAAGAATCCGGTGGCGCATTCCGCGGGTTTGATGTCACCCACGTTCGCAACCCAGAGCGTTCGGGCCCCGTTGGTCCATGCCTGGTGCATCTGTTGCCAAATCACTCCCGGTGGGGTGGTTTGTAGCCATAAATAGGAAAGAGGGGCACCCAAATAGGACAGGTGATAATAAATGCCCGATCCTCCCGTGCGCTGCTGCTCGGCGGTTGTGGGAAAGTGACGGATGTAGCCATGGTTGTCGTCGGGCCAAACCAAGGTGACTTCATCCGGTATGGTGAGGCCGTTGTCGTAGAGCTCGAGCACTTCCTTGTAGGGTGTGAATACTTGAGGAATCCGGCTCAGGTCGTTGCCCAGGTGACGGGAGAGGATGTCGCGCTGCTCGCGGAGGATCGTATCCAGAAATGCCACCTTTTCTTCGATGCTGTTTCCTGCCGTCATTCCGGAGTCGTGGATGCCCCGCATCCCCAAGGTGTAGATGTTTTCGCAGTCCTTGTTTGCTGAGATCCTTTTGTCCCAGTAGGAGAGCACCTCCCGAGGATGGGTGGAGAAATTGTAGTGTTCCTTGGGCAGCGACCATTCTCTGACATTGTTGCGCAGCATGGGCTCGGCATGCGAAGAACCCATGATGATGCCGTACTCTGATGCGATCCGTGCGCTATCCGAGTCTGCATTGAATGCGCGGGTAACCTCGTGCATGGCGGGCCAGAGGAGATTGGCTTTGAGTCGCAGCAGCAATTCAAAAACACGGGCGTAGGTCTTTGGGCCGATATCGCCGAGTTCAGGATCATGGGTGTGGCTGGCCCATGGCTGGAGTCCCCAGTCCTCGTCGTTGATGAAGATGCCCCGGTATTTGACGGATGGAGATCCCGTGATCGGGGTGGTGGCATCGAGTGTGACTCCGGGATTGGGGATAACCGGAACGTCGGCCCACCAATACCATGGCGAGACTCCGATGCGTCGGGACACTTCGTAGATGCCGAAGATGGTGCCGCGAACATCGCTCCCGATGATTAGCAAATCCGGCGTTGGGTGTGAAGTGGATTCGGACTCCACTATGGAGTAGGCTTCCCATTTTCCGGTGATGGATGCGGTGTCGATGCTTTGCGCTGTGGATAGGCGTTGGCGGATCAGTGGGTCGTCCACTTGTCCAATGAGTATGAAGGGTTGATGGATTGACGGTAGTCGATCAAGCAGGTCGGGGGCGTTCCCGGTGACCCGCTCGATGTCGGATGCCAGATTCCTTGCCGCCCGGTGGATTGGGCCGGGTGAATCGGGAGAGACGACAATGGGAAGCGGCTGGCCGTTTTCCAGAAACCGGAAGGATGCAGTGACCGGGTTGCTCAGAAGCAGGAGCATCAACCAAGCACATGGGATTAGCGTAAAAGAAATCCGGAGCATAGTGAGAGTATGCGTCGGATGCCCCAGCCTCTCAACAGCGGATGAGTGTTGACTGTCAGAAATCCAGCGACCGGCAAGGGGATATAATGGAACGAAGACGGAACGCTTACGCGTCCCGCTACCTGAAGAGGTGCTCCCGGATGTATCATTTATCCGTATCTTTCCGCTACCTGAAGAGGTGCTCCCGGGTCTTTCTCCGTAGCGGATTGCGTGAGTATTCCGAAGCAGCGCGATCCCAGAGGTGACGCGCGGGAATGCAACAAAGGCGGAACGTCCAATGGGCCGGACTTTCAGTCCTCATGGTCTAGGGGGTTATGCCTATCCGGGGCAACGCCCCGGAACCATTCCAGCCCAGGTCGTCGGCATGGGAGGAACGATTTCCGGAATCTATATCATTCCACTGGATGAATCATGATCCCGTATGGCTCAAGTTCGAAGTCGAGTCGACTGGAGTCCGTTATGATCACCGATGTTTTCTGACTGGACCCCGTGTTATTGACCACGATCAATTGCTTTTGCTTTTGGAAAAACGCGCAGTCCGTGTGTGGATTTGAGGGACACAGATGATCGACCTTTCCTTCGTTGCGGGTTAACCAATGGAGGGTTCGGTGAAGCAGTCGGGTATCGATCGGATTGTAGCGGAAGTCCGCAAAGTATGCCGTGCGTCCCTTGTGGGGTTCGTTAATGACCACCTGTGGGTTCTTCCCGTCGGTCTGAAGCACCCTTGCCCCTGAGGATGTCAGGAACAGGCGATCCATGGGGGTTGCCGGCCGGTCAACCATGGAAATCCCGGCGTTGATGAAATGGTCTTCAGCCTTGAAGAGGGGCCGGTCGAAGGCTTCGGTGAGGCCTGTGTCCCGATCCACACCCAAGAGGTGTGCCAGTTGAAAACGCTGGTCCCGATGCTCGAGTGCAGAGGGCTCTCCGATGCCAAGGAAGGCTTTTCCTTTGGCGATGAATTCGCTGATAGCCACTACGATCTCCGGGTTGTCCCAATGATGGCCGCCCGACCATGCATCGCCTGCCCGCCCTGCGTTGATAATGACATCGATATCCGCAGGTATTCCTTGGGATAGGATGTCGTCGAAGGATAAAAACACCGTTTCCACCGGCATGCCCGAAAGGGACTCCATCACTTCATTGTAGGGGTTTCCGCGGTTGAAATGGCCGCGACAGGCCCATGCGCGCAAATGCCCCCATGCTGTGAGGATGCCGACTTTGATTCCCGTGGACCATGGGGCCTCGGCGCGGACCGTGTTGCGCAGCTTGCGGAACTCTTTCGCAAGGAGTTCGATGTAGTCGATAAAATCGGGGTGGTTTTCGACGAGATGAAGGTAACCCCCGAAGCCGATGCGGTCGACTGGCTTGCGCAAAAGTGCGCGCCGGATATCCATCCAGTAGGCCTTGCATTCCGCAGTGGGATTGCCTCCGGGAAGGAAGGAAGGCGCCCCATTGACTCCCGTCGGAAACAGGTAAGGGTGCATGCGGATCTCGCGCGTAGTGACAGCGGGGCATTCGGCTACTTTGCGCGCCTCGAACCCGTTGAAGATGCCGTCGATGATGCCGTCGAAGCCCATTTGGGAGAATCGTTTTCCGGTGGGTTCCACTCCGATCCAGTGGTCGTTGTAGAAGAGAAACGCTTTTTTGCCTGCGGCGTGAATGCGGTCAATGCACTGCTTTCCGAAATCGGTCACGAACGCGTTGATGAAGTCGATCCACTGAAGGTAAAAGGGCGATGGAGCTTTGTAGGAGTTGTTGTAGAGCCCAGCGTTGACAAACTGTTCGGACACCGGGCGATATCCGTGTTTCTTTTCGAACTGTCGAATCGATTCCGGGCTGACGGTGAATTCGTAGGAACCCCAGTCGTTGACGATGAATCGCTGCTGTTTTGGATCACCCCATAGCCACCAGAAATTGTAGAACATGGCTGTCAGGCGCACGACTTTGGTAAGCGGGTGTGTATCGAGCCAGTGATCGAGATAGTTGAGGATCTGGGCTCGGGCATCCGGGAAGATCGGATCAATTGGCATCAGGTGCTCCTGATCGCCCCAGTTGTTGGTCACATGATTGTACATCGAGATTTCTTCCCAAATGCGGTAGGCGAAGAAGTTCACGGTGTAGCGATGCCATGGAAGGGTGTTCTGGATCGTTACGGCACCTGTCTCCAGGTCGCAGCTCCAGTGTTCGACGGGGATTTCCTTTTGGGTGGTGCGATCAAAGACCTGCCACCATTCTTTAGGGTCGTCATCGAGGTTGATGCGAAACTGTTGATCGAAATAGCCGCTGAGGGGTTCGATGGTGAGCGACGAGCCATCGGCAATGACGGGCCTGCTCATGATGCAGCATTGCTGAAGGCATCGTGGATTCAGGCGGGCCCATGCGTTGTGGGAGCGCACCAGACACACGGTGGAATAGATGTCGTAAGGGGATTGGATGATGTCGTCGGAGAGTTGTGTGCCGTCGCTGTCGCGGATCACATCGGCGCCCCATTTTTTTGCCAGTTGCAGGGTGAGGGCTTCATAACCGGCTTCGCCGGGTAACGTGAAACCGCCAGTCGTCAAAGAATCGTTATCCATATCAGTCTGTTTCCAGGATTAGGTGTCTCTGTTTTCAAGTTTCTGATGCTGGGAGCAAGGGGGAAAGCGTTATTTGTTCAGACTGTCAGAGTGTGGGGACGTTTTCAACGCCAGTTGTTTTTATTGAATCTTGTGGCGTAGTGAATGGGGAGTCGATACCCTTTCGTTATGATCATTAAAACAGGTCCGCCCTTGGGTCGGACCTGTTTTTTTTCCCCCGTAGCTGAATGCGTGAGCATTCCGAAGAAGCGTGATCTTGAGGTGACGCGTGGGAATGGAACGAAGACGAAGACGAAACGCTTACGCGTCCCGCTACCTGAAGAGGCGCTGTCAGGTGTATCATTTCCCCGAATCTTTCGTCCGTAGCGGAATGCGTGAGCATTCCGGAGAAGCGTGATCCTGATGTGACGCGCGGGAATGGAACGAAGACGGAACGCTTACGCGTTCCGCTACCCGAAGAGGTGCTCCCTGGCTTCCAGTTGATCACGCGTTCCGTTCCGAAACAAATAGCCCGCCAAAAACATGGCGGGCTTTTTGGGTAAAACCGAAATCGGGATTTAACGTTGTTTGATCGTGGATAGGGTGAGGCCGTCCGTGCGTTCGGCAGGAGGCGCGGGGAACAAGAGACTCGTCATGTATCCCACCATGAATGTGGTGATCGAACCAATTGGCCAGAACAACCAGTAGTTGATGTCGGTCGTCTTCTCGACCAGAAACACTGTGGACATGCCGACGATCACCCCGATGATCATGCCTGTCTGGTTGGCCCGTTTGGTGAGCAGCCCCAAGCCAAACATACCTACAAGGCCGTTGGTGACCAGGTTGACGAAGAAGAGCGCAAGGTCCCATATGGAAGGCATATCGGCATTGGCCAGATACAGAGCTGCTCCTGTGCCGGTCAATCCCACTGCAAGCGTCAGAATACGGCCCATCATCAGGGAGGATTTCTCAGTGGCACTTTTCGCGAACCGACGATAGAAGTCGTCCACCCCCAGATTTGCCACACTGCAGATGGATCCGGAGATGGTGGACAACGTTGCAGCGAGGAGAGCCGCTACCATTAGTCCGGCGATTCCGATCGGAAGATGCTGGGCGGAAAAGAAGGGATAGATCCCATCCGCTTTCATCGATGGATTCAATTGAGCGGGATTGTGCCGGTAATAGATGAAGAGAACGGTTCCGACCGCGAAGAGCAGGGCGTTTACCATTACTGCGACCGACATTTGGAGCCCAATTGCCTTTTGGGTTTCCTTGATGGAAGATGTGCTCTGCACCCGCTGCACGAAATTCTGGTCGCCGATGTTGTTGAGCGTGGTGAATAGGATCCCGATGAAGAACAGCCATGCGGTGGGGTAGGTGATGTCCCAGTTCCAGTCGAACACCCGGAGTTTATCCGCATCGTTTGCGACTTGGAAAATTTCAGCGGGACTCATTCCTACCTTCAGGATCGCGAGGATCAGACAGGCTGCAATGGTGCCGACCATGATGAATCCCTGAATGGTGTCCGTCCAAATGACCGCCGAGAGTCCCCCCATGAAGGTGTAGGAAATGCTGACAGCCGCCATGATGAGGATGCACACTTCGACCGAAATGCCGGTGATCGCGTTTAAGGCGATGGCCGGCAGGATCATGATGGGTGCCATGCGTCCCAGCATTTGGAAGAGGACAAAGATCGTGCTTCCGATGATGCGTGCAGGCGTTCCGAAGCGCATGTCGAGGTATTCGTTGGATGTGCGGATGTTGAGCTTGCGAATAATCGGGGCGAGGATGAAGAGCGAGATGGGCAGGGTGATGGCCGAAAAGATTGAGATCGCATACCATTCCCAGTTTCCGGAATAGGACTTACCAGGCATGGTCATGAGGCTGATCGCGCTCGCCATGGTCGCGAAGAGGCTCATGCCCGTAGCCCACCAAGGGATCTTTCTTCCTCCTTGGAAATAGTCTTTGGTGTCCTTTTTGCGGCGGTTGAAATAAAGGCCGACCGCGATCATGCTCAGCAGGTAAAGTATCACGACACCATGGTCGATCCATCCGTATTTTGTCTTGAGCGGGCTGACCTGAATCATGCGGGCCTCCGATCCCGAAAGGGTGTAGATATTCGTTCCTTTGAGCACTGCCACCGGATCGCCCAGCGGGGCATCCATCCATTGGCCCATTTCGACCCAAGTGTCGGTGATGGTGTGATAGGCCAGCACTCCATGATGGTCATCGGCACCAAAGAGGATGATGTGCGATTCGCCAAAGGCTACGGCCGAGGGTTTTCCCGTCCAGCTGGGAACAGCGGTTTTTTCCACCCATCCGAGTTTCACTGAATACTCCAAAGTAGAGTGAACCGGTTCACCGTTGTAGTATCCGCCAAAGAGGTAGAGGCGGTTGTCGAATGAACGCAGCAGGATCGAACCCTCCCGTGCGGATCCTGGAAACACCGGAAGGCTTTCCCATCCTTTGTCAGGTGTGGTCAGCGGCAATCTTGCAAAAAAGTTTTCTCCTTCAGCGGAACCCGCCACATAGAGATAACCCTTTTCGATCAAAACCGCCGGTCCAGAGATCGCTTTCGGCATATCTGGCAAGGTGGTGGCTGTAATCCCCTGTTCGTTGAACTTGAGTTGCACCACTCTTGCTGAGAGCGCTTCGCCGGCCTTTCCGCCGGCAAAGATGAGTTGGGAACCGTCACTGGAGTATCCGGCATCCGGTTGATGGTCCACCCATTCTCCCCTGTTGATCCAGGCGCCCGCAACTTCATCCATGGCATAGACGTTGGTGTTGGGTTCGATCCCAATTTTGCCTCCCACCGCGACGATGGTATTTCCAATGACCCCTATGGTTGCTCCCGAAACCGGCTCCGGAAGGTTTGGAATGTTTTGGTAGTCGAGGACGCTTTCGATCGATTGGGCAAAGCCCGATGACCCGAACAGGAGAAGCGAGAGAGCGATTCCCGCAAAGATCAGTTTTTTGGGTTTGATTCGATTCATATCAATAAATGGGGGCAGTGTTGTTGTTTTCTGGTTCAATACGCTTGAGGAATCAGGGCGAGGTTTTGAATAGCCGCCAGTCCCCACTGAGCGGCGTCATTGGTGGACACCCATGCCGCTTCGTCGACAGGATTCAAAACATCGGTCCCCGAAATCCGTTCGGTTTCGATGGATTTTGGCCCCCCCCATTCGCTTTCAAATTCACGCATCGCGCGTTTGGCGAGTGCAGGATCGCTTTTCTGTTGGGCGGCAAAGGCCGTGAGCCTGGAGTGTGCCTGCACGAGACTGATGCCGTTGAGGGCCTCGCCGAAACGGGCAACATGGGCCTCGGGTCCAGCGTTGTAGAGGATGCAGTATTCCAGCCACGCCTTGTTGAACTCCGGTATGTCTAGCAGGTCCATGAGCTCTTTGTTGGCTTCCACCATTCCAAACACCGAGGACAAGTGGGAAACCCGTGGCTTGGGGTTGTCGGCAAGGATAAACGCTTTGGTTTCGACATCATAACCATAGTCGGGGACAAAGAAACCCAAGTCGTGGGAACCAATCACCTTCATCGCATTGACAAGCCAGTTCTTGTATTTTTCGTCACCGGTCCGTTCCCACGCAGTCAGCCAGTTGGTTGCGACCGAGCCGAAATCCGTGCCTTGCCCCATGCGGACTTCGGCGGGAACCTCGGGTTGCCCCGGGAGTTTTCTGACCGGATTGAGCGTTGCCAGTTGACGATCGGCTTCGACGACTTCGTTCAGAACATCGCCTGTGCGTTCATCGGCAGTCAGGAAGTAATGGAAACGGCGGTAGGCGGCTGTGCTGATACGAAGCTGTTTGGCGGAGCATCCCCAATGCTGGACGTTGTGCCGTGTGCCAAAACCCTTGAACCGGCCCAGATGGTAAATGTCCACATCCCGGTTGTGCCGGGTAAGGGCTTCGGCAAGCCGGAAGGTTGTCGCGTCTCCGGTGCGCATAAACGAATACCACAGCCAGAGGTCGGGCGAGAGTTCGGAGTTGTCCCATGCGTAGCCCCCCACATCGTAGCGCCAGACATGGCGATCCGGATCATAGGTATGCATGATGTCGCCATAGTCCCAGAATCCATACCAATGCCTTTGTTTCACCTGATCCGCATAGTAGCGCACTGACCAGTCGAGACGATCCTCGATCTGTCGTTTCTTCGGGGTGGACCGGTCGGGGAGACTCCAGAGGGCTCCAAAAACTCCCGCTTCAAGATAGTCCTGTGGCCGGGCAACCAACAGCGGCGGTTGGTCGGTTTGGGTTGCCATAGCCGAGAGGTCATCGCGGGATGGGGTAGCGGGCAGTGCCCAGAATGTGAGGTCAGTCGATCGTGCGACGCCATGCGGGGTTCCGAACCCCGGTTCATAGTCTTCGTATGTGATGTTCAGCGCATCGAGTTGCTTTGCATGGGTATCTTGTCCGAGTCCATCATGATAGAATCGGATATCCATGGGTTTGGAATCAGGCGCCCAGATCCACAAGGACAAAGTGGCTGTAGGGGTCGCTGCGTTGCGGATGTCGATCTGGGTGGGATGCAATCGCCAGAAATCGCGCATGGCGAACGCAAGCCCTCCTGAGATTCCTCCTACATATCCGCCTCCGGCTGCATGTTGCCCTTGGTCGGCGGGTATCCACGCATGCCCTTCTTTTGTGCGTTTGCGCAGGCTGAATCCATTTGCGTTGGGTTGGCTGAGGGTGAAGTCACTCCAAGTCGGGATCCAATGGAGGCGGGTGGATACCGCCTCGCTCCATTGATCGAGGGGAGGAGTCGGTCGTCCGGCGATCTGTGTATCGCGGACTTCCTTGCCAGGATCCCTCCTGAGTCCAGTGATTCCGCGGATGGCTTCTCCCCAGACTCCACCGCATCCGTTCACAAACCTTACATGTCGATTGTGCGCTTCATCGGGCATGGGGACGTCGAACTGAACACCCAAGCTGCTGATGAAATCGTGATGCTCGTCTCCATCGAAAACAAAGGTATGGGTCATCTGCATGCTGGTGCTGCCCGCATAGAAGCGTAGCCGCAAGCAGAACGGGAGCCATTCGCGGCCCTCGGGTGTAATGTGGATGCCCTCTACTTTGATTACGGACCGAATCGAACCCCGCTGTTCAAGCGTGACTGTCCGGATCTGTCCCTCGAGCGGCTGGGTCGCGTTTGAATGGTCCGGGTTATCAGAGCGGCTCCCAACGAGTCTCCCATTGCTCGCGACTGTATTTTCGCCGTGCTTCAGGGATGCGATGATAGTGGTTCCGGTTTTCGGGATCGTGCATTCCATTTCGCCGGTATGGATCACGAATGCATCGACCGTTTCGGCAACCCGAAGCGCTTGGGTTGGTTGCGCGGGAACCCCCGGGCCGATCTGCATTTGGGCGAATGACCCGGTTCCAGCGGGAATAGAATGGGCGGTCCATTTGAGCGATCCGTCGGGCCAGTAGGCGGTTGGCCATGTCTGGAGCGGGACGGGGGCTCCGTTGCCGGATTTCAGTGAGAAGGTGGTCGTTTTCGGATACTTGCCTTTGGGCCATGGCAAACCCCATGTCGTGCCGGACTGAACTACCGGAACCTGTCCTTCCAACCAACGCAACGTGTAGGGCGATTGGTTTTCAAAGGATTCAGCCGGGGTCGGTGTGGATCGCTGACCCGATGTGTTTTTCCCGACCGCCAGGGAAAGTGGAATCGCTGCGGTGGCGAGGGCGGAATGCTTGACAAAGGCTCTTCTGGATATCGGTTTCATGGGTGGGGTGGGGTCGATTAACGATGCGGTTTATCAGTGGAGCGGGCCATCCCATCGTAGGATGCCGGGAAAAGCTCAGTCGATATGGAATACTTCCCTCAGGTCCTGTGAGACCGGGCTGTTGTCGGGATTTGATGGCATGATGTCACCCATGTGTTTCCACCAGCGCTGGCAGATCTCCGTGGATGCGATGGCGGCCCATCGTTCCTCATCTTCGATCTCGACATACCCAAACAGTTGCCGGGTATCGGGATGGAGAAAAATGGAGTAGTTGTGCCCTCCGTTGGCTTTAAGGGTTTCCTGGAGTTCCTTCCAGATCGGGTTGTGTCGCGCTTCATATTCTTGCTCACAACCTGCGTTGACTGACATCACAAATGCTTTTCGGATCATGGGACTGGTTTTTTTGGGGGGTGAAATTGACGTTGGCGTGCTTTTGAAATCTGAGTCTTCCGGTCTTCTGACAACGCGGACAGGATGATTCCTTGCTATGCATTGGCGCAGAATAATGAAAACGTCGCTGCCGAGTGCATCCCAGTGAAAATTGGTTTGAACCACAGAATCGAGTGCGCTACTATCTGACAGTAAGATAAACTGAGGATTTCCGCCCGGATCCAATTGTGTTAATCACTCTGTCACCAAGATACCCCCCCATATATGGCTGTCAATTCCGTGAGAGAACTCGCCCGTAGGCTAGGGCTATCCCATACCACCGTTTCGGATGCGTTAAGAGACAGTCCGCGGGTCAAAAAGGCCACCAAGGAGCAGGTGTTGAAGGCTGCCCGGGAATTTGGATATCACTACAATCCGCTTGCAGGCGCCTTGATGTCGCAGATGCGCCGGGGAAGTGTGGAGACCTTTCGGGGCGACATTGCGGTGGTGGATCTTGAAGGGGCAAAAATGCGCCCGGAAGTGTTTGCCCGATTCCATAAAGAGGTGCTCCAAGGGGCGGAACGGGCGGCAAGGAAGATGGGGTTCAAAGTTGAGTTTTTTGCGCTCGGGAGTGAGGGGATTTCCGTGGATCGCCTGAATTCCATCCTTATTTCACGCGGGATCCGTGGCATCCTGATCCTTCCGGCCGGTTCTTCCCCGGATTTGTCGGTTTTGCAGTGGGATCATTTTTCGGGAGTATACACCGACTACATCATTGAGCACCCGGCCATCGATTCGGTTTGTTCGAATCACTACCGTTCGATGTTTCTGGTGATGAACCGCTTGGCGAGGATGGGATACCGTCGTCCGGGCTTGGTGATGCACAAGGCTCATGACGAACGGATCATGCATCGTTGGGAAGCGGCATTCCGCATCTACCATGAATATCATACTGGTTTCACCAACATCGCGCCTCTGATGCTTGAGGAGTTGAATGAGGCCGATTTCAAGAGGTGGTTTCACGACACCAAGCCTGATGTCGTTCTGTGCCACCGCAACCGGGTGTTAAGGTGGATGCTCGAGCTTGGTGCAAAAGTGCCGGAGACTCACGGATTCTGTTGCCTGAATGTGAAGATGAGTCCGGTTCCAGTTGCAGGCTTGGATCTCCTTCCCTCGATGATCGGAGAGCGGGCCATGGAGCATCTCAATTCCCTGATCTACACAAACCGGTGTGGTATTCCTGAAATGGCGTCTACCACAACCATTCCTTCTGTCTGGGTGGATGGTCCCACTCTGCGGCAAGTGGGATAGTTTGCTGACTTTTGCCCCGTTTCGGGGTCACGATGGCCAATGCGATTGGATGTGCGCGACGCAATGCTCAACGGTGTCGGGCCCGGATTCCTCGAGTAGGATACTGATGCCGGGTTTGCTTTGGGCGATGAGCCCACAAAGTAAGCTGTAGTTGAGTTGCCCAAATCCGGTGGCCACCTGTTTGTAGGACCCGGTTTCAAGGGAGAAATCCTTTGCGTGAATGATGGCGATTTTGTCCCCATAGAGCTGAAAAGGCTCCTCGATCATGCGATCCTGGTCCCCATAGTTGTCCGATGAGATAAGGTTCACCGGGTCGTGGATAACCACAAGGTTGGGGGAGCGGATTTCATCCAGCAGACGTTTCATTTTGGCTGGAGTGGAGATGGTATGGTGGGTGACGGCCTCCACCGCTACCTTGACTCCAAATGCCTCTGCCTCAGTCACCAGTTCGGCGATGCTTCTGACAAGGGCCTGGAAGGTGGACTCGTCGCCGGTTCGTGGATCGACTGCATAGGCAGCATTGGGTGTTCCCGTTTCAAGGCCTACTAGACTCCCTCCCATATCTCCCACGTAGCGGAGATGGTCCTTGAAGAATTGCAGGAGTTCGTTGCGGGGGCCTTCGTCCGGGTGAACGGCGTTGATGTAGCACCCCAGAACCGCTATCTGCACATGATTTTCGCGGAAGCATTGACCGATTTCCCATGCCAGTCCGGGGTTGAGCTCTCCCGGTTTGAGGCTGATTCCGGCAATCGCTTTGTTAATTGCCAGTTGCGCACAGCACAGGCCGAACCCGGCGAGCGAGGCGGCTAGCTTAGCGGGCGATGTTGTTCCGAAATCGTGGGCGCGTGCTCCAATCCTGATCATAGTTGGTCGATGGGTTATCTCTTTTGCTCAAGGTGGCGTTTTAGTTGGATGACTTCAACTCCTGCAAGAAGCACGATGCCAATTCCATGGGTGTCATTCAAGCGCGGGAGGAGTTCATTTTTGTAATAGTCCGGAGTAAACGAAAACTCCGACCCCCTGCATACACCGTAGATGTTTCCGTCCTGATCGATGGAGATTCGGTTGAGCGCAGTCCATGCCTTGAACACGGCTTGAATGTAGGTATCTGTCTGCTCAAGCCACCCAAACCGGATGCCCCGGGAGAATCCGTAGATGAACATGGCGGTGCACGAGGTTTCGGGATAGGCATCCGGGTGAGTGAGTACTTGATGCCACATGCCTTGCTCGTCCTGAAGGTTGAGTATTCCTGAGCATATTTCCCGGAAGAATTCCAGCAATTCCTGGCGGTGCACATGATCTTCCGGCAAGACCGCCAATAGCTCGGAGAGGGAGAAGATGGTCCAACCATTCCCGCGTCCCCAAGGGACTCCGGTTGCCATATTGCGGCGCAGGTCAAACACGTGTGACATTACTTTTTGCTCCGGAATGTAGAGCCGTTTACGAAATCCCAGAAACTGCCTCGCCGCATCGTTGATGTATCGGATGTCCCCGGTCAACTGATAGTATCGGCAGAGGAAGGGTACACTCATGTAGAGGTCGTCGGCCCACATGGTGTTCTCGTGAAATGCGTGCATCATGTCCCTTCGATAGAACGTGCCATCCGGAAAACGGTCCTGTTTGTTTGATACGTAATCTGCCACAAAATGGGCAATATCAGTATATCCGTTGAGCTCAGTATGTTTGGCAACCTCAAGCATACAGGAGCCAAACGATCCGCAGTCGTCCAGACTGTCGATACTGGATAGCAAACGATGGACGTGCGTGGGTCCTCCAAATTGGGAGCGGTCCCATTTCGAATAGGGGTAGGTCGTGCAACACACCTGAACATGATCCCGGACGTAGTCGACCACATCCTGCGACTGCAGCGAAAGCCCCGCATGCAGTAATCCGTAAACCGTCACTCCGAGAGGATAGTTCCAGCGTCCGAAAAGCGGGTTGTCGTTGTAGATGCGGAGATAGGTGTCCGGTGCATCGAGGCGCCAGTATCCCGGACCACTAATGGTATGGTGGATCTTGAATAAGTCCCTCAATGATGCCGTTTCCGGATCTTTGGCTGGATCGAAAGGTCCCGCATGCAGCCATGTTTGAGAGCTGCCTTTCATCGCACATGGAGACTCCGTTTGGAGAAATTTACCGTTAGTCTCGATATCCAGATCGAAGCCCCATCCATCTGTGTTTCCGGTTACGCAGACCATGATGTCGTTCCGCCCGGGTTGGATGTGTGTTTTCTCGGAGAACGATCCGAGCGGCTCCATCTCAACGACGGTATCGTTGTTCAGTAAGATCCGGGTTTTGCCTTTGAAGTGGCCTTTGAGCGTTACTTCCACCGGTTCTGTCTCATGATTGTCAACCACCGTCCACGCGATCGCCAGTTTATCATAATAGGACCCATAGATGCGCGTGAAGCGGTCTTTGATTTCCAATTCCGCAGACCAGTTCATATGAGGATTCCAATCGATGCCCGTCTCGGATTCCGTCTGGCCGATCGTTGGGAGAATCTCGAAATCAGAGCCGTGGGGATCTGTATACAGCCATCCCTCCTGTCCTTGCCGGTCTGCGGATGGCATCATGAAGACGTAGGGATGCTTTCCCAGCCAGGATCCGAGTATCCACCCAAAGCCGCCGCGTGTCTTTTTCGCGATGACCACAAAGGAGTTCCAGCCTTTTTTCAACGCGATCGTAACACGGTTCCGCTTGTCCGGATATCGTTCGGAAAAAATGTTGGAACGCCACGCTTGATCGCCGTTTACCATGACCCGGATGGGTCCGAAGCAATTGATGTCAAACATCAGTTCTGAATCATCCGGTACCCACATCATGGACCAAGCCGTCACGCACTGTTCATTCTGCGCATCCGGAAACAGTGCACCGAAGTCTGCCAAGTAGCGGTAGTCGCTTGCGCATAGGATTCCCCGAAAGCAGAAAGCCCGGAAATCCACAGGGGCGCGCGGGTTGAGTTCGGTGTAACGATTCACAATGATGGACAGCGTGGTTTCAGGCCGATCAGTGGCTATGCGTGCCATGCATTTGTTCTCATCAAAATAGTATCCTGCAGAAGAGGTGGATGCTTTGTTCATTGCTTGGATATTCAGTCGTTTGGATACGGAATTCCCGGAATGGAAAGAATAGGGATGCCTTTTCAAATACTAATCCCCATGCAGGGGTCACGATGCCCGAATGTGCCCATCCGTATGATGGGCCTCAACCCTCTTTCATTCTTACAGTAAGATTGGCCGATAGCCTAGCGTTCAGCGGTAACGGAACACCGAATCATCCTCCTGAAAAAGCATATCGGCTTGTCTGCGCGGCACGCACACCCGCGTCTGATGGGCTATTGTGTCGATACAATGAGAAGACAAAGAAATGCCGATCTTACTGTCCGAATTCGGGTCGGTTGCAACTGCAGCAACTATCTTTTTTTTGTTTGGTAGATTCGGTTGATTCGCCAGCCGTTTTGGTGTTTTTCACCCCTCCCTAATAACAACGACCCAATTGTAACCCAAATTCTAACTCCATTGAGCGGGAACCCAGCTCGATGTTCCTGACAATCCCATCTTTATTCGATGCAAGACTGGACCTTTGGTTCAGTCACGTGTCTCGACCTAACCCCAAGAATTTCCCAACCGTATTCCCATGTGACTGGTTTTCAGGTCAAGTTGCAGTGTCCCTTAACCGACATGTGAATGCGGTGACGACTATCTCCACAACAACATAACAATATGAAATCGATTATACCTCGAAACCCGAAGCTCAGGTGTTCATCCACTGTGCTTTGCGCCTGCCTTGTGGCCGGGCCGTCTCTCTGGGCTCAGACCCAGAATGACCTTGCGGACGAAGACGTCTTCGAGTTGTCTCCGTTTGAAATCAAATCATCTGAAGCCGACATTGGTTATTTTACTGAGAACACCACTGCGGGTAGCCGTTTGAACACCAAGCTGAGCGATCTGGCGGCCTCCATTACTGTTGTGTCCTTGCAGCAGATCGATGACACCGCATCAGTGGACGTTAACGATGTTTTCCGATATGAATTGAACACGGAAGGTGCATCAACCTATACGCCCTCGGTCCAATCGCTGCGTAATGACGGGGTGGTGGATACGATTGCCGGTTATACCCACGGTGGAACAGGTTCTCCTCAGACTACGGTGACTGCGAATCGTGTGCGTGGTATCGGCGCGCCGGACCGGACAACAAACTACTATCTGTCGGTTCCCAATCTCCCCTTCGATACCTACAACATCCAATCTCTTGAAATCAATCGGGGTCCGAACTCCATGATCTTCGGTTTGGGTAGCCCTGCAGGTATCGTTAATGTCTCGACGGCCAATGCCTATCTAGGGAAAGAAGAAAATAGGCTGTCGTTGAGGCTGGATGATCGCGGTTCTCAGCGTGCCAGTTTCTCGTTTAACCGCCCGTTGCACGAAAAGGTCGCTGTTTACGGCGCCTTCATGCACAATGATCAGCAGTTTGTAAGAAAACCGTCGTATGACCGGACGACCCGTGCTTACGGTGCCGTAACTTTTCAGCCGATGCGCGGTTCCCGTATCCGCTTCAATATCGAGCATTACGACAACGAAAACCGTCGGCCCAATAACCTGACACCACGCGATGCGGTGTCTCCGTGGATCAATGCGGGTATGCCGAGTTACGATCCGACCACGCTCGAAGTGACATTGGCGGCTACGGGTCAGAACCTGGGACCCTATGTCATGAATGCCGGATCAGCGCAGGCAGATCGTGTCCGTGAGTGGATCATGGCACAGCCGGGATACGACGCTTCACTATGGAGCGCCGATCAGACAAAGTACGATGGTTACGCGATCTTCGGGGGGGGCGCGATGACCAACACGAGTTCCAGTCGTTTTGTGCCTGGACTGACCTTTGTTAACAGTGGCCGTCCCACGATGCAGATCGCAGGCGGGGAAGTTGTGAACTGGTTTGCAAGTTCATATGGACAATACCGTGAAGTATACGGCACAGATGCAAATCCGGCGGCCAATGCGGCATTGGTGCCTACCACTGCGCAGATCTATTCCACTCCCGAGTGGGACCAGGTCTACAATCAGCTTTGGTCGGCTTCCGCTTTGCTTCCGGCCCCATCGGGTATCGGCAGCTATCGCTATCCGGGGGTTACCGACAAATCGATCTATGACTGGGAGGAGACCAACATCAACCAGATGAATTTTGGTAACGACGAGGCAATCACCTATAATCTGGAATTTGACCAGGAACTGATCAAGGACTTGCTCAACGTCAATGCGGGTTATTTCCATCAGGATTTCAAATCGACCACCAACTACACCGTGGCACAGCTCAATGTCACCACCTTGTTTGTGGACACCAATGTGCGTTTGCCGGACGGTCGCCCGAATCCGATGTATGGCTTGCCGTATGTGGAGGATTTCGATCCTGACCAATTCTATAATCGCACGACCAACGATCACTATCGCGCCATGATCGCCTTTACTCCGAATTTCACGGAAAAAGAAGGAGTCTTGGGCTGGTTGGGTCGTCACCAATTGGTGGGTATGGTTTCCCGCTTCGACTCTATGCACGAGTTCCAGCGCCGTCGCTGGAATTTCACATCCGGTGAAGAAGTCACCAACGGGACCATCCGTTGGTTGAAGAACCCCAATAACGATGCCAGTGGAAATCCCACGGGATGGAATTTCGAAAATACTTCGATTCGTCGTGCGTATTACCTGGCAAAGCCGGGCGATCCATTTGGTAAGGTCACGCGTGGCTCAGGTGAGTGGGATTACAGCTCTTACAACGGTGATGTGCTGACCTACAGCTATGGTGGCAACCGTTGGGAAGGAGTGAACATGACCCAAGGTTACAACCTCCATTCAGCCAGTACTGCTCGGAATGACCGTCGTGTCGATACATTGAAGGCGGGGATCACCAGTTACTTGTGGAACGATCGCATCGTCACTACCTTCGGTGTCAGTAAAGATGAGTATAAGGCTCGTTCGACGACGGTGGGTGCCATCACAAATGCTGATGGAAGTGTCACCCCTGCTGTGACCAATGCTGAGAAATGGGTGGATGGTCTTTACCAGTGGGATACCCTCAAGAACCGATGGAATGTGTGGGACGAACTTGAAGGAACTACCACCACTATGGGTGGCGTATTCTTCCCCTTCAAAAACTGGGGGTCGGTAGGAGAAAGGGCATCCAGAGGAGAATTCTGGGGTGGATTACTCCAGAATCTCGGCTTCCACTACAATGAGTCTGAGAACTTCAATCCTCCCTCCGCTGCTCAGGTGGATGCGTTTGGCACGCCATTGCCCAAGCCGACAGGTGAAGGTAAGGATTACGGGGTACAGGCAACCTTGTTTGACGGCAAACTCTATGCCCGTTTGACCTGGTTTGAAGCAACCAACGAAAACGAGCGCACCAACCCGGGAACCTCGATCAGCCGTTTGGTTGGTAACGTGGATACCACCTTGTTCCGCAATTGGGCACGCACCATTGCCTTGATCAATACCGGGCGTGATCCGACAACTGATGGTTGGGACGAAGTTCCGGCCGAGGAGGAAGCTTCCATTGAGGCCGCTGCTTCTGCAATCTGGGGGATGGATTACGACTATTACGATAATCTTCCGGGTGGAATCTATGCGACCCGTTCGGCAGAAGCCGAAGGGATTGAGTTCCAAATGACATACAACCCGATGCGCAACTGGACGATCCGTTTTTCTGCCAGTAAGCAGGAAACGAAGTACAGCAATGTGTTGAAAGAGTTTGACGATTGGTATTCCTATCGTTCGGAGGCATGGAACAATGCGCGCGCTGCGGATTTTCTGAAGCCGGAGTATCAGCACTTTGCCAAATACACATCCTTCGGTGGTCGCGAAGTGGATCTCACATCATTCTGGGGTAGTTATGGTTACCGTCCCGAAACCCGTTTGGATGAACCGAATGGTTACTACAATAATCAGCTCTATTATGACGGGGTGGTGACTCCGCAGTATGCGTTGGCCAGCGATCTCGAAGGTCAGGTTGCTCCGGGACAACGCAAATACCGCTGGAATATCGTGACCAACTATGCGTTCGAAGAAGGCAAGCTTGCCAACTTCAGTGTGGGTGGTGCGATTCGCTGGGAAGACGAAGCCATTATCGGTTACTACGGAAAGGCAAATCCGGGAAGTGGGTCCGATGCGCTCGTGCTCTCCGATGTCAATCGTCCAATCTATGACGATGCTCAGACCTACACCGACCTGTGGTTCGCCTATCGCACGAAGATATGGAAAGACAAAGTCAACATGAAGATCCAGCTCAACATCGTTAACGTGTTTGAAGATGGAGACCTGCGCGTGGTAGGCGTCAACTACGATGGATCGGCAAACGCATACCGCATCATCGATCCGCGCCAGTTCATCCTGACCGCATCGTTTGATTTCTGATGCTGTTGTAAGAGATCTGAGTTAATAGACTCTGGTTTCTCAGAAACCCGTCCGGCACCGGACGGGTTTTTTTGTCACTCTCCCGTGGCGTTTTGTTGTTGCAGCGGTTAATTCCCCTTCGCGTTTCGAATTCTTCCCAAAACCCAACCCCGTAGCGGAATGCGTGTGCATTCCGAAGCAGCGTGATCCTGAAGTGACGCACGGTTGCCGCTTGGAGAATGAATGCGCGCTGCCGTCATGCCGTTTGGTTCGGGGCAATGTCCGGAATCCCCGCAATGCCGTGGCCGTGGGTGTTCGGTTGTGGATGGAATATCCGCATGGCTGGTATTGGGTCGGACCTTCAGCCCTCACGGGTTATGCCTATCCCGGGGCGATGCCCCGGGCAGGTATGGTGACGCGCCGTTGGCACTTGGAGAATGAACGCGTGCTGCGGTCATGCCGTTTGGTTCGGGGCAATGTCCGGAATCCCCGCAATGCCGTGGCCGTGGGTGTTCGGTTGTGGTTGGAATATCCGCATGTGTGTGGTATTGGGTCGGGCCTATAGCCCTCACGGGTTATGGGGGGACGAATCCCTGGGGCGATACCCCGGGCTGGTATAAGGCCGCGCCGTTG
>JAFGAQ010000228.1 GCA_016933595.1 Opitutales bacterium
AACGGACCATGTCCAGAACCGCATGCACCATGCGTTCGATACCAATGGCGACCTCGCTGACGCTTGCCTGACACATGTATGCGGGGGTCGTTACGATCCGGTGGGCATCATCAACGTGAATCTCGGTGACTCCCTTCTCGATGTGTTTCCCTCCCATTTGGCGGATGGCTTCAGCCGTAGCAGGATCATTTCCAATGGTGACCTCGGCTCCGAAAAGCTTGGCCGCGATAACAGGTGCAATGCAGGCCATTCCGATCGGTTTTTCCCATGAGTGCATGTCCCTGAGGATCCGCGCAACATCGGGTTCGATGGTGCAGTCGGCTCCTTGAAACGCAAAAGAAGAGAGGTTTTTTGCAACGCCAAAACCGCCCGGAAATATGATCGCATCCATCAGGGACGGGTGTGCGTTGGAAAGCGGCTCAATGACTCCACGCGTAATCCTTGCGGCTTCAGATAGAACATTCCGGGTTTCACCCGTTGCGATGGCTCCGGTGTTGTGTTGGATGACATGGGTCTGGGGAATGTCGGGTGCAAAGCAGAGGATTTCGGCTCCGGCTTTGTCCAGCGCGAGCAGCGTTAACACTGACTCGTGGATTTCCGCACCGTCAAACACTCCACATCCGGAGAGAACAACACCTACTTTGGGCATGAGAAAAAAGGGGTTCAGGGCTAAGAATTTTCCTTTTCCGGATTGATATGCAGTAGGGCACTGCCGATCAGAACGAAAAGAAAAACCAGGATAAATTGAAAGATACCGAAGGTTCAATCTAAAAAGGAGAACCGGCTCCCGGTGAAGGCCATGCACGGTATCCGGGAGGGCATGATTCTATCCGGCCTCATGAATGGCCCCGATACGGTACGGATCCTCAATGCTTGGAAGACGGAAACGCCTCGGGTGATTCTGCCAGTAGTCGGGAGATGGGGATCTGCCCGTAATCCGGGTTTTGAAGGGCGTCGTCCGGAAGGAGTCGGGAGAGCAATGGGCTTTGTCCAATGACGGCTTCTGCGCCGGCATTATTTCCCAAGTTGAAAAAGTCGACTTCGAAGTCGTGAATAGTCGATTCGTCAAGCGGCCTGGACGGTTGAAAACGGGTTTCGTTGACCGCTTCATCTTGCAGCGACTCGATTGGTGCGAGCCAGTTCATTTCGCAAAGGGTGTTCAAGCAGCTGTTCATGACCTGCGAGGGTACGTGAAGGGCGCTGGATAGCTCGCCGGAAGTGGGGGGCGATTCCCTTTTGAGAAATCTGCGGGCGGTCAGGATCATGGAAGCCAGGCACAGCGCCTTTCGGGATCGGATGCTCATGTTATCCCAAGCCCGTTGATTGGCAAGGTTGTTCACGTTCTGAACCGAATAGGTGACTTGCCCTCCAAGGAGCACGATGACCCAAAAGACGTATAGCCCGAGCATGAACACCAGAACGATGCTTACAGATCCATAGAGGTTTCCTGTGGTGATGACCCGTTGCGCATATAGAAAGGATAGGTAGTGGTTGATGAACAGCAGGGCACTCACGAAGAATGAACCGACCAAAGCCGGAAACCAGTTCACCTTGGTGTTGGGCATGAATTTGTAGAATGCGGACAGTAGGATCATCACGATCCCAAAT
>JAFGAQ010000229.1 GCA_016933595.1 Opitutales bacterium
TCAGCGGGTTCCATAGCGCCCGAATCCCTGCAGAAAGGGATTAAGAGCACGTTCATGGGCGACCGTGGTGCGGGGGCCGTGCCCCGGATAAATGACAAAGGAATCGTCAAGGGTGAGGATTTGAGTCCGGATCGAACGCATCAGGGTCTCGTGGTCACAACCCGGAAGATCGGTCCGACCTACGCTGCCGGCAAAAACCACGTCACCCGAAATTACGAAACCACCGTTGCCGAACACGTAGGCCACGCTGCCCTGACTGTGTCCCGGCACATGCCGCACTTCAACTTCGTGTCCAAGAATCGTGAGAACGGATCCTTCCTCTGCAAAACGGTCGATTTTCCCGGGGTGCAGCTGAATACCCGGTATCATATAGTCCATCATGCTTTCGGGATGCTGGATCAGGAATGAGTCCGCCTCGTGTGCCCATACCGGCACGTCTTTTGCGTTGAACCGGTGTACATCAAGGATGTGATCCCAATGCCCATGCGTGAGCCACACCCCTTCCAGTTTTGCATTGAACCGCTCCAACTGCCGGTCAACCTCATCTGAAGCGCCATAGGGAGCGTCAAAAAGGGCCGCATTTCCCTCTTCCTCGTCAATGAGAAGGTAGGCATTGGTTCCAATCGGGGGGAGTTCAAATATCCTCAGCTTCATTCAAATCCATTGTTCAGAGCTTCGCTCCACGGCCATTTCGGGACTGGTATGCCCACCGGTAAATGTCCTCGTATCGTTTGGCGGGCTCGGCCCAGGAAAAATCGTGGCGCATGCCGTTCTGCCTCAGGCGCGCAAAATGGGCCGGACGGTCATAGTAAGTAGCGCAAGCCCATCCGATCGTGTAATACAAGGCATCGGGATTGAGGTGTTCAAACCGAAACCCGGTTCCCTCACCCGTCGCCTCATCGTATTGATCGACCGTATCCACCAATCCTCCGGTGGAACGGACCAGCGGAACCGTGCCGTAACGCATGCCATACAATTGGCTCAAGCCGCAGGGTTCGAAGCGGCTCGGCATGATGATGCAATCCCCTCCTCCGTAAAGCAAATGGGCCAAACGATCGTTATAGCCAATGTGCGTCGCAAATCGTCCGGGGAATCGACGGGCCAATTCGGAAAAACCATACTCCAACGCAGGCTCACCGGTTCCGATCACCGCAAACTGGACATGCATTGCTTCCAGCACCTTCGGAGCCGCATGCATCAGAACATCCAAGCCCTTTTGCTCAAACAGTCTCGAAATCACCACAAAAAGCGGTCTATCCGGATCCTCCTCAAGCCCCATCTCCTTTTGAAGCAGGGCCTTGCATGCAGCCTTCCCCTCCATACGGTCAGCCGAAAATGGCACCGGAAGGTTGGGATCGGTGGCAGGATCCCACGCCACAGTATCCACCCCATTGACCACCCCGATCAGGTCAGAGGCCTTGAACCGAAGCGTGCTCTGAAGCCCGAATCCCTGCTCCGGAGTCTGGATCTCACGGGCATAGTTCGGGCTGACCGTCGTTACTTTCTGACTGTGGTAAATCCCGCCCTTCAGGTAGTTCACGCGACCATAGCATTCCAAACCGTCCGCCCGGAAAAGCGAACGGGGTAAGCCGCTGAACTCCAGAATATCGGATGTGTAGATCCCTTGAAACTGAAGGTTGTGAATCGTGAGAACGGCTGCCGCCCGGCCCAGCGGATAGTTGAGCTCGCGCGAGTTCAAATGAACCGGCACCAATCCGGTCGTCCAATCGTGGCAATGAATGATATCGGGAATCCAATCCAGATAATTGCAAAGATCCAGACTCGCCCGGCTGAAAAACGCGAATCGATAGCCCTCCCGTTCGTAGTCCTGATATCCGCTTGCATATACGGTGGGAACATCAAAATACTCGTTGTACTCGATGCAATAAACGGGCGTAACTCCATCCGGCAGACGTGTTTCCCAGACCTTCGCAAATCGGATATCCCGCCCCATGTAGACGTTCAGGGGGCGCTCATGGGCAATCCAATCCGGCTTCGGCTTCATGAAGCCGAACTTCGGACACACCACGCGGACATCGTGCCCCATCCGGGTAAGCTCCAACGGGAGCGCTCCCGCTACATCCGCCAACCCACCGACCTTGCTCAGGGGTACAACCTCAGGTGCGACCATCAATACCTTCATGCTCAACTCAATGTGGAAAATTCACGCCAGCTTGCACGGATGAGGGATGATCCCACTGCCGGCCTTTTCCAAGTCCCTCAAAAGGCGGCGACTGTCAACGAAATTCAATTTATGGGACCTTGATATTGACGTATCCTTCATAATCGATTCGACTCCATCTCTAAACCTAATGAATTCGAGTATGGCAGAGGAACTAATCGGGAATTGTCTGGTCGCCCAATCTGGAGGCCCAACAGCAGTCATCAACGCCAGCCTGGCCGGCGTGGTGACAGAAGCGCTCAACCATGAGTGTATCGAAGAGGTCTACGGAGGGATGAACGGAATCCTCGGGATCCTGAATGAGGAAATGATCGATCTGGCTGAGGAATCCCAGCAAAACATCCGGGGCCTGCGTTATACGCCAGCCTCCGCTTTGGGATCCTGCAGGTTCAAACTGAAGCGCACTCAGGACTTCGATCGCGTGCTTCAGGTTTTTGAAGCCCACAATATCCGCTACTTCTTCTACATCGGCGGAAATGACTCGCAGGACTCCGCCGACAAGATCTCCAAGCTCGCGCAGGAGCGCAATTACCCGCTCCGCGTCATCGGGATCCCCAAAACAATCGATAACGACCTTGTCGCCACCGACCACTGCCCGGGATATGGCAGCGTCATCAAATACATCTCGACGCTCGTTCGCGAAGTATCGAAGGACAACGAAGGAATGGGCCAACATGACTTGGTGTATATTCTCGAGGTGATGGGCCGCAACACCGGGTGGATCGCAGCGGGAGCATCGCTCGCAAAGTTCCGGGACGACCCGTCCAGCCCTCCGCATCTCATCTATTTGCCCGAAGTTCCCTTCTCGCCGGAAAAGTATCTGGAGGATGTGAGCCGCGTATTGTCGAAGGAAAAGTATTGCTTCGTGGTCGTGGGTGAAGGTCTCGTGGACGAGAATCACAACTACATTTCCACCAGCAGTGCCACATCGGACGCATTCGGACACAGCCAGCTCGGCGGTATCGGAGAGTATCTCTGCTCCCTTGTTGAAGAACGCATGGGGATTAAGGCGCGCGCCGCCAAGCTCGGTACCACCCAGCGCTCTGCCGTCCACTGCTCCTCACTTACCGACAACAACGAAGCATTCATGGCCGGTCAAGCTGCCGTGAAAGCTGCAGTGGAAGGGCATACGGACATGATGGTCACCCTCATCCGCGGAGAAGGAGAAACCTACAAGTGCGAAACCGGATTGGCCCCGCTGGGCGAAATCGCCAACGGTGTGAAGCTTCTGCCCAAGAACTGGATCGGCGACGACGGCGTGAGCATGAATCACAGTTTCGTTCGCTACGCACAACCCTTGATCCAGGGAGAAGTCGAAGTCCCGTTCTCCCATGGGCTTCCCGTGTTCACCAAACTCAGGGCAAAACGCATCGAAAAGCTCTTGCCCACCCACGAACTCGGCTGATCCAGCAGCGGCTATGTTTTGTCACACGGAGTGGGAACTGTCAGGTTCCCTCTCCGTTGTTATTGTACAAACCCCGCCACCCCGCCCGCTCCCAGCCGATTCAAAGACGAGCCATACGCCACTGGGCCCCACGCCCGTGCAGTCTTCATTTCCACATCACCTGTCAGTCTGAAGCCAACAACGGACCAACCCTTTGTCCCCCGCCATGTCGCCCCTCCCGATAATCATCACCTTTGCCATTCTCCTGATGGCGGGCTCCTGGTTCGGGGGGGGGTGCCACGCCAATCCATCCCGTGAGGCCGATGCGCTCAATGTATCCACTTTTCGGGAAATATGGAACACAATTGAGACTTCATTTCCGGCCACACCCGAACAACGGGAAAAATGGCAGGCCATCCGGCAATCCTATGCTTCCAGGATCGAAGGAGCAGAGGATCATGCGGTATTCCGCTCCCTCGCACATGACATGATCGCCGAAATGGGATTGAGTCACTTCAATGTGCTTGAATCCGATCCGTTGTCGGATCTGGATCGTCCACTGACCTCGGGAAACACCGGATTTCTTGGATTGGAACTGACCTACGCTCACCATCATTGGTGGATCACACAGGTTCACCCTGGCAGCCCCGCACAAGAGGCGGGAATGCAGCCAGGCTTCAGGATACGGTCCGTCGACGGCATCATCCCGGACAACCGCGACTTGCCGGCTGCCGCGCGATTCAGGCAGTCCCGCTGGGTGTGGGGACCTTCGGGAACCCATATCGCCCTTGAGTTCCTCGACCGGAAAGATGGCCTGCACAAAAAAACACTCGAATACCGTGAGTGGAAAGGTTTCACGTCCACACCGATCGGAGTAACAGGCGAAGTCCCGATTCTCTATCAGGAATCCGTTCTGGATGGGGCCATGGTCGTCCGTTTCAGCAACTGGTATCCGGTTATCCTCCCCACCCTGGTCAAAGCCATCCGCGCCGCTTCGGATTACCAGGGGCTCATCATCGATCTCCGTTCCAACACGGGCGGAATCGGGATGATGGCCAACGGAGTAGCCGGACGGATGTCGGACCGGGCCTTCTCGCTCGGAACGCTTCACATGAGCCAGGGGACCCTCAACTTTGCCGTATTTCCGCAAACCGAGTCGTATTTGGGAAAGGTCGCGATTCTTATCGATGGATGGTCCGCCTCGACATCTGAAATTTTCGCCCAGGGAATGAAAGAAGCCGGCCGAGCCCGGGTGTTTGGTTCGCGCAGCATGGGAGCGGCACTGCCATCCTTCTTCAAGATTCTGCCCAACGGAGACACCCTTCAATATGCCATCGCCACTTACGAATCCCCATCGGGAATCGCCATCGAAGGATCCGGAGTCATCCCCGACCAACCGGTGGAAGCACAGCCCGAAGACTTGCTACATGGCA
>JAFGAQ010000230.1 GCA_016933595.1 Opitutales bacterium
ATGAGCTCCCGTCGGTGCTCACCCAATACTCCGCTCCGGCACAGCACAACAATCCCGACCAGAAAATGAACAAAACGAACAGCGTGCGGGCTCTGCACCTCATCATATCAGGCAACTCCATAAGGCATTCCCATACTTCAAAATGCATCGGTCTCTGCAAGAGGCAATGCTCCATTATTCCAGGATTCTCCTCGTCTTAAAAAGGATCATACCGAACCCGGGAAAGCCTCATCCTTCTGGAAGGGAAGTCGGTGTTTCCTGACTTCACTCACATACCAATCCTCGAGTTTCTTTCTTGCCCAGGGATTCTTGCGCAAAAACGTCAGACTGGAGCGGATTGTCGGATCGAACATAAAGCAGCGGATCTGAATCTGCTGCGCTAGTGTATGCCACCCGTGCAAATCAACCATCGCCCGCAGCACCATTTCCAAAGTAACGCCGTGAAGGGGATCTTTCGGATGGGATGGCGAATCGGTCATATTCACATTAAGGTATTTGAGCGCTTTTCATGCGTCAACCTCTCACTGTCCCCAACAAGGGAATGCCGTGCCACAAGAAGGGTTATGCCCAACGGGCTGATGCCCGTCCAGGAAGAAAGCATAACCAGCGCCAAAGCGCTTCGAGCGGACCATGGCGGAAACGCCTGATCCAAAGGTTGGCCACGATCAATTGGACGATCCAGGCTGCCAGTGCGATCAGAAAGGAGTTGGTCTGTCCGAGATTGTCATACCATCCGAGTCCGAACCCGTAAAACATGGGAACAAACAACAGGCTTTGACCAACATAGAAAGTAAGGCTCATCCGGCCCGCTGGAGCAAGAACCCCAAAGACACGTCTCATCCACGACGAGCGGAGAAACAAGGGAATCGTAGACAAGTAGAAAACCACTAGTCCAAGGCTTTCGAGCCCACCGGTAACGTTATCGAAACACCAGCGGGGCATGAGTTCAGGAAAATTCGACCCCAAACTGGATATTACTAACCGCATCCCGGCCACAAAAGCCGCCGAGCAAACCATTGTCCAAATCAACACGCGCGAAGGAAGGCTTCGATCAAACCAACGCATCCGCGCCAACAAAAGACCCGCAACCACCAGGCCAAACAAGTTCCACATACTTCCAGTCTCGAATATCAAAACCCACTTGGGAATCTGTCCGGTGGTTGCTGTGTGTTTGAAGAAGTCCACCACACTGGCGTTTGCAAAAACCTCGAAATTGATCTGCGACCAACCCCAGAACGCCGGTTGCACATATGAGGGATCGCGTAGCGCCAGGTAGAACTGCACCGAACTCGCCACCCGCCCAAGGAAAAGCACCACAATCAAAACCAACACCCAAACGGGTGCCCGATGAACCAACAGTAAAAACACACCGCACAGCGCCAGTTGTTGAAGAATATCCCCGGGATAAATCAGGCTGTGCAGGTATCCAATCCCCGCCAGGACCAACATCCGCCACAGAAACCTCAGCGGATCGTAGCTGCTTTTGTCCCCTTTTTGCTCGAGCAAGATGAAAAAGGTGACCCCGAACAGCAGCGCAAACATGGAATACGCCTTCCCGCTGAACACCGTCATGACAACGGACCGGATCACACTCGTTTCCTGATTCGATCCATACCAATAGAGTTCAAAATACTCCATCATGTGGATCAGGAATAATCCCATTAGGGAAAACCCACGCAACACGTCAATCGAGAGGATCCGGTCCGGCGAAGAACGACTCATAATTGGAGTCAAAAACTGACAACGCTATGAGGCTCTGTCGACCCGATTTCCACGCGTACGCCAACGCAATGAAACGGGACCCCGCTCTAGATTGCCTTTAGGATTTATATCAACCGGAACAGGCTCAGTGGCGTTCCATTACTACAAAAAAAGGGAGCCATTCAGGCTCCCCGGATAAGTATCGTCAGGATTTCTTTAGGAAACCGTTAACGGTCACCCAATGCATAAATGCTTCGAACCAACGGTTACTGGTACGATCGGGATATCCCAGTCCGAAGCCGTGTCCCCCATTTTGGTAGAGGTGGAACTCTACCGGAACACCAGCTTCGAACCAGGACTTAACAACCCCAAATTCACCTTGGAAAAGAAAGTCATCGCTCGCGATCACCGAAAACATCGGTGGGACTTTTTTGGATAGATCAACTGCATTCATGCCCCCGTAGATCGGGGCAATAAAGGCCAGTTTCATGGGATCCGAGTTGAGGGTGCAATGCATAGTGAGACCCGCACCCGCAGAGAAACCCATCATCCCGATCCGGTTAACATCAACGCCCCATTCCTCCGCACGATCGAGTATCATGGCATAAGCGGTTTCCGCATCCGTTTGCTGATTGGACAAATCCCAGTTTGGGCGTCTCGGACGCGGATTAGAGTCGGATGCTCCTTCCCCGGCCTCCTCGAATCTCCGATTCATTTGGTTCTCGAACTCCTCCAGCGAGTCCACAGTTGGCTGCAAGCGGTACTTCAGAACAAAAGCGGCAATGCCTTGATCCGCAAGCGCCTTGGCCACCTTCCAACCCTCATTGTGCATGGACAACCACATGAAACCTCCTCCTGGTGCGACAATCACAGCAGCGCCCGTCGCCTTTTCAGGGTCCGGAAGAAACGGGGTTAACGTGGCAGTCGAAACATTTCGGGCCATCGGCTCTCCCCATTGCCGAAACCAGCTCTCCGGGGCCGGCTGGTCGTCGACTCCGCCGGTTCCCAGTGGAATGGCATTCGGCTCATCTGGTGCTTCAAGCGGGTATATCTTCCCGTCCTGCCCAAACAAGGGAGAAACCAACATGGAAAGCGAAACCAACAGTGTCGCTTTAAGGCTATTGCTTAATACGGCCGATTGGACCGCATGATGAATTGGTTCTGGGGATAACATACTACGAAATATAGTTTAACGCCTCACCCACCCGAATTCCAATCTGGCTTTACAGTCAAGACGCCCGCTCCGTAACCGTCTTTCCGCCCACCCAAGCCTGATATGCCCCATCCTGAAGACTCACCGTCTCTGAGCCTTGATCCTGATTCCCACTAAAACTCGGCAACAAATCCGCCTTTGGGCGCCATCTCAAGCGTGAGGGACTTGGTGAACATAGGCGTTCGGATCAGGGAAAAGTCCCTCGGATCCGATCCGTCGGTTATGATCATTCCGCCCCCGGTTATGCCCAGACTATGAAGATCGAGCTTCACGGGGACTTCCTCATCCAGGGCATTGATTCCGGCGATCAGAATCCGTTTTCCGGAGTAACGGGCAAGTATCACGTGCTTCCCGGGATACCCCTCAATCAGTTCGATGTCGTCCCAAACGGTCGGAAGCCGCCGGAGGAAATCAACCACATAGTACGGTTGCTTATCCATACCCTCCGGAGTATCCACCAAATGTTGAATCGGAGATTCAAAAATGACGCCCAAAGCGAGTTCGAAAGCGTTGCTGGAACGGCGAACGATGCCAGGAATTTCGTCGAGACAAACCGGTGCATAGTCCATCGGCCCGACAACATTTCTGGAAAATGGCAATATCGCGCAGTGAACAGGTGCCCGATCAGCGTTATCCTGATTGTAGGTTATGTGCTCAAAGCCCCTAACCGCTTCTTGAGTGACAAGATTCGGGAAGGAGCGGTTCCAACCACGGGGAATGGTGCCTCCGCTCAAGATAACCAACAGCTTGTGGCGCGCCGCGTCATTAAGCAGATCATGGTAGTAAGCAATCGAGGATTGGCCGTCCCCCGGCCAATAATCCACCTTGATGCCCTTTACCCCCAATCGGCTGATTCGGGCCATTTCCGTGTTACGGGATATCGGGTCATTCATGACCCCCTTTGGCGTGTAGGTTGTCTTGTTCCATTTTCCAGAGGCATTGTACCAGAGAAACAAATCCACACCCATGGACTCGGCATAGGAAACCAACTGACGGATCCCCATATGCTGAATGCGCGTATCCCAATCAGCATCAATAAGACAATACTTCCAACCCATTCTCGCCGCAAAACCGATAAAAGCCTTTTGGGTATCAAAGTTGACCGACTCATCCTGAAGAAGACCCCAACTCCATGTGGCAACTCCCGGACTCCACGCTTCATACTGCGACACGGGAGCCGGGGCTAAATCCGTCACCAACGTGCTTTCAACCAGATTGGCCAAAGACCCAAGAATGACAACCCTCCATGGGGTTTTCCAAGGGGTCACTGAAGCTGGAGTGGACACTCCGGGATTATAGGGAAGGGATGCAATAAACGCCGCTTCCTCTTCGCGATTCAAGTCCGGAGGGATCTGGGGAGGAGGAGGAAGCAACACCCGCTCAACTGAACAGATTGGAGAAGTGCATGGGATCGAAGGATCATGGGTACAGGTGCCTTCTTTTGGTTGAGCAAAGGCGACGGAATACTCCCCCTCAGGAGAACTTTGCGATAGACGGCAACCACAATACGATGCGTCGAGACCACTCTCGGTAATGAGAAGCCAGCTTTCACCCGTCCGGAATAGCGCAGGAAATGACCAACCCGCAATTTCAGGCGCCTCAGTCCCAACCGGAACGCCCTCATGATAGTACTCCTCATAGCTCGGCTGTGCATCGCACCAGCCGGTTCCTGCGTTCCGGTGCGGGCTCAGCCACGCTTTGGAATCCTCGGGCAACTTGAAACTGGAGAGCTCCCGAACAATGACCCTCATTTTTGAGGAAGGTGTCGGAAACTCGTAGCGGAAAGCGAAACCGTCATTTGAGACATAGAACTCGATCTCCAGCGTCTCCTTGTCTGGTCCTTGAAACGTGATTCTACGCGTCTGGGCATGAAACCCACAAATCCTCCGCTTACCGGTAACCATCCGATACGATCCTTTGTGCACATCGACCGGAGAAACGTTCTCCCAAACAAGGTTGCGGGAGAAATCGGCGTCTTCACGGATAATCCCAAGACGGGAGGGAAGGAGAACAACCGTATCGTCCCGGTTGACAGAATAGTATGGAGCCCCGCTTTCCGACATCCAAACCCTAACCACGGTACGCCCATCTGGACTGGTAACAGTGGTTTCGTTGGGATCGGCACAGAGCCTGTCCGCGAAAAGCGCAATGCAAATGCACGCCGCGGCCCATAATGGCTTCATCTTTGCATAGTGGGGCATAGAACAGAGGCAACCAATAGACGGAAATCGACAAGACCTCAACCGCAATACTTACAAAGTGTATGAAGTTTTTCGCTTAGACCCTGATTTACCGATAGCTGGACCATCCGAATGATTGATAGACCACCTCCATCATCCACTTCCGCGCGAAAGGTCCAGGCCTTTCCGTCTGGATCTGCGTCGCCACTCTCCGGGTGTCATGCCCATGTATTCCTTGAATGCCTTGTTGAAGCGGGAGAGACTGGAATGCCCGACCCGCTCCGCGACTTCCGTGATCCGGATGGGTTCATCCATCAACAAGCGACAGGCTTCATTCAGCCGGACTTCCCTTAGGTAATCGCGGAAACGCAATCCGGTGGCCTGGTGAAACATTCGGCTCATGTGTTCGGCTGTGACCCCGCACGAGCGCGCGATTTCGGATAATCGAAGTGCCTCGGAATGGCGATCCCTCACAATCGCGCAAACGCGATGAACCAATCCGGGTAGCGCTTTGTCGGCAGCCCGAATGCGCGGCTCCGAATCCAGTTCGTCCATCGCCTCCTTTACCGCAAAGCCTATCCATCGGCGGGTTGCCTCCGCCCGCCTGTTATCCAACACAATAACCTTCTCCCATGCATGCCGCCACTCGTTCCATGAAATCGAAGCTCCCTCGCGCGCCAAACGCGTCCACGCCTCGCGGCAGCGTTCCGGTAGGACCGAGGCGTCGCGATAGGGCCATAGCACAAACAAGCCAACGGTCTGATCATCGACCCGAAACTCGTGAGTCAGTCGGCTCAAATGCGCCGGACAATCGGAACGATCCACTGAGTATTGACCCTTTCCGCCATTCACCAGTCGGCAAACGGCACACCCCGGAAAGGAGGGGAGTCGGCTCCGTATCAACGTACAAATATTCGGGCTTGTCTTGCGGGGAAAAGCACTGAGCACCGTTCCATCCGGCGCCAGAAACGCTGCATCCATTCCCGTGACCCAATGGGCATCTTCCAGGCATCTGGTCAGTTGATCGCTGTTAAGGAGTCGTGTCCTGAGGGCTCTTGAAAGGGTTTGTGGCATAGGGATTTCCAAAAACGGATAATACTACATATTTTAATATCAATAAACGCCAATCAGTATCATGAACCGCACTAGATCATGATATGGCGTTTGTTATATACTTTGTTGACATCATAACAAGACAATCCAACCAAAAATCATCATGAAGACAAGTCAAGCAGCCGATTATCAGAGCATCCTGCAACGCATGAAGCTCCCAGCTGATGCGGCCGAAGTCCTGAGCGAGGCCCCGAAAGTGACCGTTGCGGACAGTGTGGAAATGCTCATTGAATTGGCCGTCAGGGATGCAGGTCCCGACGGCTGGCACGTGGTCGCCTACGATGTTCCGGGCCGGGGATGGGTAAAAGAAGCACGCGCATGCAAAGTAAAAAACGGAATTTGCGCGAACTACTACGAGACCTATATGCGCCGACGGGATCCGGATTGCATGGTGATCGGCGACACGCTCCCCACCGACAAGCCAACCTTCAAGGAACGCTACGGCAAGGATTTTGAAGGGTTGCGACGCGAAACCTTCAATTGGCTCAAGACGCAGGAACTCGCCTGCTTCGCCTTTACTGCGGGAATGCCTGGGAAGGGCACAGACGCTCTCGTAATAGCCCCCGCCAATGCCGGGTTCTTTGCGCTTGGGCTGGCCATGCTGCAGGGGCTCACTCCCCCATCGGAATTGCCTTACGATTTCAATCCGAAGGCGATCATTTACGTCGCCCCCCCATTTCGCCACACTCACCTGGAGGGGAAACAGGTGGTCGTTCACCGGCGCATGGAGAACATGCATGAGCTGTTCAGTTACAATCTCTACCCGGGCCCAAGCGCAAAAAAAGGAATATACGGCGTGCTGCTCACGATTGGTGAAAAAGAGGAATGGATTACCATGCATTGCTCGGCGGCACAAATCGTGACCCCATATGACAACATCATCGGCATCTCCCACGAAGGTGCGAGCGGCGGCGGAAAAAGTGAAATGCTCGAACTGCCTCACCGGGAAAGTGACGGCTCGCTTTGCCTGGGCCGCAACACGATCTCGGGCGAGGTCCGGACCCTCACCATTCCCCAGTGCTGTCAGATCCGTCCGGCTGCCGATGATATGGCCTTGTGTCATCCAAGCCTGGACAAGGGTAATGGCAAACTGACGCTTATGGATGCGGAGGACGCATGGTTTGTCCGGGTCAACCACATTGAGACCTACGGGGTGGACCCGCATTTGGAAAAGCTCAGCATTCACGCCCCCAAGCCATTATTGTTCCTAAACATCGACGGCCAACCCGGGGGAACCGCCCTGATCTGGGATCACATCGAGGATGCACCCGGCGAACGTTGCCCAAACCCTCGTGTCATTGTTCCAAGCGAAGTGGTTCCGAATGTCATCCGGGGAAAGCTCGATGTGGACATCCGGTCATTCGGGGTGCGCACCCCCCCTTGCACCCGCGAGCAACCCAGTTATGGCATTCTGGGAATGTTCCACGTGTTGCCGCCATCCCTGGCATGGCTTTGGCGGCTGGTTGCACCGCGCGGACATGCCAACCCGAGCATTGTCGCCACCGAGGGGATGTCCAGCGAGGGAGTCGGCTCCTACTGGCCATTTGCAACGGGACGCCGGGTGGATCAAGCCAACCTCATCCTCAAGCAAATTCTGGACACGCACAAAGTGAAGTATATACTAGTGCCCAACCAGCACATCGGCGCCTGGAAGGTGGGCTTCATGCCCCAATGGATCACCCGGGAGTATCTCGCCCGACGCGGAGGCGCCAACTTCACCCGGTCTCAGGTACACCCCTGCCGCAGTTCCCTGCTCGGATGGACTCCGAGTTCGATTCTTGTGGAAGGACGCCCCATTGGATCATGGTTTTTCAATGTCGAAAAACAACCGGAAGTGGGGCCGGAGGCCTACGATGCCGGAGCCCGGATTCTCTACGACTTCTTCTGCAAAGAACTCAAACAGTTCCAGGTGAAGGACCTCCTTCCCCTCGGGCGGGACATCATCCAATGCTGCCTCGACAAAGGCAGCCTGGATGACTACGAGAACCTCATCCCGCACGGAACCCTGATCCGGGAAGAATAGCGCGAAGGCCATCTCCCAACCATCAAAAACCACCGGCTCAACACCGGTGGTTTTCCTATTTGACGCTCCTCCCTGTCCAATCGCGTGTTCAAGCATCCTGAAACAGCCTGACCCGAACGTTGCGGGCCAATTTCCGGAAGCCCATCGGCCGAAACCCCCGATTCCGATAGAAGGCTCCGATTTTGAAGGCGACTTCCCACTGTGCCATGAGGCTTTTCCAAGCATGAAAGACCCCATGACGCGGGTCGTAGATATGAGACGGTTCGGACGTGAGCAGATTCAGCTCAATAACCTCCAGGTCCTTCCCTTGCCGCAGCGCATCGACGGAGGGCACCTTTAGATCGAAGCGTCCGAGATGAAAACCCGGAATACGTGAGGCGAATGCATCCACCGCCTTTTCCAACTGATCAGTGAGCAGATGCCTTCCATCGAGAAACAGGCTCCCGCGGGCATGCGTCCCGATTTCCACAATCCGCACCTCCTGTCCCTTTTCCGGCACTTCAAATAGTCGCGCAGAATGCGTTTTCAAAAGTTTGTCCGCGTAACAAACCGCCCGATTATCCCGCAGGATCAATTCCTGAAGATCCCGCACACCATCTCCCACCACCGAAGTATAGATCTTTTCGGTAATCGACGTGATCTGACCGCGTTCCTCATTCGGAAGGCGTTGATAAAAAACCCCAAACTCGGCTCCCTCGACAAACCGCTGAACAATCCAATCTCCTTCTTCCGCTCCGGATAGGGCGGCACGAAGAGAAGCCTCATCCCGCACAATCGCGACTCCAGCACCCCTCTCTCCAATATCGGGCTTGATCACCACCGGATACCATGACGGAACCTTTGCTTCCTGAAAACGCCGAACACGGGACAGGCGCGTTTCAAAATCCTCACCGGCCGGAAGGGTCTCGAAATCCGCCACCGGCACACCGGCATTGCGGAGATGCTCCAGTATGCGGCTCTTGGACTCGCCTATCATTCCCCCGCATTCCAGCATCGGGTTGCTCAACGTGAACAGCGTAAACTCCCGGTAGCGCAATCCCAACCAAACAATGTAGATAACCACAGGCGGATAGAGAAAACACGATGGCCAGTATTCCCAGCGGGTAAGGCGTCGCCACCGTCCCACAGCGATTCGACGACTCCTGAAACTGAAAACCGGAAGGACAATCTGGATCGCAACAAAGGAGGCCACCACCACAGCCACAATTCCGAGAATGGAAAAGTGCTCCATCGCCTCAAAAAGAGCCAAAATCGGGCCACCAAGAAAACTGGAGACAAAGATCAATGCCGGAGTCGCAAAAAGGGATGCGCCCGCCAAATATAGCGAGAACTGCACGAGGGACATCCTCAGGATCCCAGCCGCAATATAGATTGGCGCTCTCGATCCCGGAATAACACGACTCGCGATAATCACCCATGGACCCCGCTTTTCAAACCATGCCTCACTGGCAAGCACTGCTTTTCCGGAAATAAACCACCGGAATGGACGATGCCGGAGAACCTTGCTCCCAAACGCCCGCCCAATGGCATAAAGCCCCACATCTCCTATCATGATACCGGCAAAGCATGCGGCAGTAGCCTCCCAAAAGCCCACACTCCCGCGTGCGACCAACAATCCGGTCGCAACACACGCCAAGTCCTCACTCATGATGGTCGAAAGACAGATCAAAACCAGCACCCAGAGCAACGCCTTGCCGGAGAAACTCAGATCAAACACTTGATCGAAAGGCTTCCCCGCCGCCATTTTCCGCGCCTCCAAAGCCTGCTCCCGAATCGGAACCTCCCTCCTTTCCGCCTTACCCCAGAACTCCTCCAGTTCCTGGCCATTCAAAGGAACATCCCCAACAGATAACGTGCTCTGCGGAAGAACACGATGCAAATCCAAGGCATTCGAACCGCGCGGGCCATCAACCAAACGGGTCTCCTTGATCCAAACCGGTGCCTGATAGGACAACGCATACTCCCTCACTCTTTCCAGATCACTTTGAAACAGCAGCTTCGCCCGACCCATCCGTTTGTAGAGGTAATCCCGCCGGTCCAATACCCAGGAAAATGGAATCCCATAGCGGACTCCGGCACACACAAGCCATTCCATTACGCGAACGCTCCGGTTAATCACAGGGTCGCCCAAAAGCTCATATTCGAGCAAACCCTCGGGTTCAATCATGGTCAATGAGAGCGGATCAACCCCTCCATTCTCACGAAGCCCAAGAGCGACCGCTGCCCCGAGACCTTGGGCCACCATATGTGCGGATTTAACACCCTCTTGATTCAGGATCTGCTCGACATACGCGATTTGAGTGGACACAGCCAGATCCGCACCCCGTTTCTGCAAAGGAATCACCCATCCGGGGCGCGGATCTCCATGCAAATCTTCCGGAAGGGACCCGTCCTCCACAATCCATACTACCGCTGGCAATCCCGATTTTCCATCTCCGAGCCTGGAATAGTAAAGCGGCACCCTCCTGCCCACAAAGGTCTCGTCCGACACTTCTCTGCCCTTGATCCTGAGAAGAGACAGCCCATCCGTTGAAATCCTTCCGAACCATTCCCGCAGCAAAAACGACGACCCCAGCACAAGGGCATAGAGTAAAAGGAACCGGATAAACCTTCTGGAGCTTCGGGACATGAATGGATCGGTCACAACAGGCAGATACCCGCCGTCAGCACACACTATCCCTCCGATCTGAATACACCCGTGGATGACACTCAATTCCCGAATGGCCTTATGCGCAGACCCGAACAGATGTCTTTGATCCCCCTTGGGGCGTCAATCCAAAACCACTGAACCCAACCAACTGAAGATAACGGTACAAACCTTCATTTCACCGAGAGAGAATCCACACCGGATCTATGGGAACCCGTGAGTGAGGCCATACCCATTATCGCAAGGTGGAAGATTACAAAAGCAATCAGCCAAAGAAAGGCGGAGTCAATGAACCCATAGGAATGGAGTCCAACCCCCAGCATGTTGGTTCCAAACCAGGACCATGCGGTGACAATATTGCAACCGATCGAGAGAACCAGAAATCCCTTGGCATCGACGAGACGCCCCCATTTGGCGTGCAGGAGCAACGCGCCAAACAGCACAATCAAGAGGGCTCCATTCTCTTTTGGATCCCACCCCCAGAAGCGCCCCCAGGATTGATCGGCCCAGATTCCGCCAAGGACCGTTCCCACAAAACTGAACAGAAGCGCAAAGCACAGCACGCCGTAGACCGAGCCAACCAAGCGGCTCATCCAAACAGGATCGGATTTGCGCCGGAACCAAGTCGCGAAAACCCCAATCAGGGCCATAGAACCCGCAAGGAACATCGCTGAGTACCCGAAGGTGATCACCACCACATGCGTCGCCAACCAGAAGTTGGAGTCGAGCACCGCCCGCATCAATTCCAGCGTATCCCCTCCGGATCCAAGGTTGTGCGCGATCACCAAGGTTGCAAAGCCGGTCAAGGCGCCGGTTGCCAGCGCGATCCCGTTCCTCCAGCCTCTCTCGATGATCCAGGCGATCCAAACAGTTCCCCATCCCACAAACACCGCGGAGGAATAAAGGTTGGTAACGGGTGGTCGACCCTGCACCAGCATCCGGGCAACGATCCCCGCGGTGTGCAACACCCAGGCGATCACGACGATCCATCCCGCCGCGCGACCGAATACCGCTGGACTCCGCATCCATGACATCAAGACCAGGAGCAATGCGACTACATACATCTGAAGGGCAAGATAGAAAGGCTGGATCTGGTTAAAGGCCCATTCGGCTCCAACCTGTGCCTGCGCGAAGGCCTCTTCCGGAATCGCCGTCTTCACTCCGGCCGAAGCGTCCGCGATTCCGGCGGCATCACCCGCCTTCCATGCATCGATCAAGCGCGCCCAGGCCATTGCACCCGAATGGGACGCTGTCGAAAGCGAAGCCCGCATCAGTGTTTCCCCGGCAGTGAGCCAATGCGCGGAAGCATGATCCTCCGCATCTACGGGAGGCACCAAGCCAATGGATACCGACTGTGCCTGCCGGATCCACATTCCCGCGAATCCAATGTAACGGGCAAGAGCCGCCTCGTCGTAGGGTTTTCCTTCCTGTTGGAGCCGAATTGCCCGGATCCCGTCGGGAACCGCATTCAGGAACTCCTCGTATTGGCCCGACACACTCACCCCCTCTTCGACCTTATCCAGCGCATGAAACGCCCGCTGCAAGTGCCGGAAGGCAAGAATGGCATCCCATAGTTTCATCACGTGCCGCTCGTAGTCACTGCGCAGCTGAGCCTCCGGTTGAACCCGGTCCACCTGATCCTGAATCCTTTCCAGATGGGGCAATACCTCGTCCGGTGAGAATTGATTGCGCTCGTCCGCCGGATAGCCCATGAGGGCCAGCACCTCCGGATGATCCACCCGAAACGCCCGCACTTGTCCGGCAACCTCCGGCCGGGCAATCACGTCCATTAACCAATGGGTAGCGGATCGCTTGCGTCCGTCGGGATAGCGCACACTGAACTTCCCGTGGATGATCATCAGGCTCGTTCGGGCGAGGCTGTCGAAAGGTTTGACCCGTCCTTCGCTTTGCACCGGAACGCTTCCGATGGCACCTCGGCCCAAACCCTCCTGCATCGCGGAACCCGCATGCCGGCCACCCATCATCAGCACGCAAACCAGGGCCACTGCGATCGCTCCCCAACGCTCCTTGCGGGAATACTTACCGGCAGCGCAATCAGCCTCTGGAACAGCCAGGTCTGAATCAACCACCGGCCCAGTCTGTTTACGCTTCGCCAGGTGTCGGATCAGGTGGATCGCAAATTGCCAGAGCATACCGACTCCCATCAGGATGGAGGCAAGATACGGAATCGTCCATCCCGGGTTTTTCACCACATGGAGCATCGAAGCCTGATCCCCCTCTCCGAAAGATGCCTGATAAAATGTCAGCCCGCCATGCCGCAACGGATGATTCATCGCAATGATCGCCTCACGGAGCAACCCACCATCGGGATCCGTGAGGCGAACCCGGCTCGCAAAGTTGCGTGGAATCTCCGTTCCCGGATAGCGATCATGGGTGAACTGGTCCAAATGAACACGATATGGTAAATAGCTACGGCTAAAGCGCAGCTCCAGCTCATAAATCCTGCCATCAACGTCGAAACGTTGCGCCGGAAAACGGTCGTCAAACACATTGCTGAGTAGCCATGTTCCCAAAGAGCTCCCGTCTTTACGCACAATTTCAACCAAGGCTGAACTGCGATCCACCTCCCCTTCCCGGAAAGTCCTGCGGGCCGCAAATGCACTCATCCCCTGCTCACTCGCGATTCCCCGGGTAGCGCTAAATCGACCCGGCGCATTCCTCGCCGCAGGGTCCGCGGTGAGGAACGTATTCGGAAACGCCGCGATCACCTTCACTTCAAAGGGCCAGCCCGACTCACGGAAGATTTCACCCGCTTCCAACATCCCGAATGGAATACTCGTGACTGTATCAATATCCGGTTCGCTGCGGTCAATGACCACCAGTTCGTTATCCCGGTAACTTTCGACATAGTTTCCCGAGGATCCCACATTCAACCAGAGCCGGTTTTCAACCGCGAGCCAACCGGTGAGCGCCTCACCTAACAGCAACAGAAAGAAACCAAGATGAAGGAGAAAGATGCCCAGCTTATCCCACCCGCGGCGAACCCGGGTCGAACGCGAAAACAGCAGATTGAGCATGAGCAACAACCCCACCAGATAGCCGCCGGGGATGGGTAACACCATAACATTCAGAACATCTCCTGCCGGCCACTGCTCCGGGTAGGACCAAAACGCCAGCCAACTGCGGAAATACAATTCCTGAGTGTGATGGATTCCGTAGTGAACCTGGTCCAAGGTTCCAAAAAACACGAGGATCATCGCCAATCCAAGCAACACAACGGTGAGCCTGAGCGAGGACAAAAATCGAACCACTACCTGAACCATTTGCGTCATACCCCTCCTTGAGGTTCACTGCTCCATCTCAAGCCCAACCGTAGAACCGGCGGGTTCGAGACTGGAAACAAAAGTCATAAACTCCGCCCGGAGCGGCAACACCGCGGCCGTTTCACCGGTCATGCGAACAAACCATGACGCATCCGGCAAGTCGAGCATTGCGGCAATCATAGTTGTGTCCGATGCCGCATCGACCTCGAGCGCAGGATCCGGAAGCACCCACACCTGCACCTGGCCGGCTTTGGATTCCACCAGCATTCGGGCCTCGAGCAGAAACGCGCCATCCACCGGATTCAAGCCGATCTGCCCCCTCCACCGGTTCACATTTTCCAGGGGACGTCCCGCGCCACCCGACCACCGGCTGAGGATGACCTCAACCGGAGCGGATTTTCCGCGGATCGTCCACGTGGCTTCACGCATCGGCCGGTCTGCCTCAGGCACCCACGACTGTGGAACCGTCCACTTCAACTGAACCGGCCCGGCCGAGGCTTGCATCAGCCCATCCCGGGAACCCTCCACAAGCACCAACCGCTCCTCCTTGGGGATGGTATAAGTGACGATCTCATCCCGCTTGCAGGACACGGTAAAAACGCAGACCCCTCCCGCCAGAAGAAGGCAAAAACCGGCTCTCCTCGCAAACCTTGCAGAGCTGGATCGTGGGATACATTTCAATCGATGCGGGCGCGTCATGCGCCAATACCCATGCAAGGGTTGCGCATAAGGTCAAATCCTGCCGCCAGAATGATATGAAACCTTTCAACCACGCTTGCAGATTTTCACTCTCTTGACTCATTATGGTCATCACACAGCGCATAGCCCCAATACTATCTGCTTCAGACGATTCTCGCCCAATCGGAAATCATGCACATGTCGCCTTCGCCCACGATCTCGATCACATACAACGACCGGGTGGTTCGCCAATTTATGCTGGCCGCCATATTCTGGGGTGTTGTCGCCATGACCTTCGGCGCATGGGTCGCTTTCACTCTGAACTTTTGGCAGATCAATGGTGGCATTTACCTGTTCGGCAGGCAATGGTCGATCGAGTGGATAACCTTTGGGCGCCTCCGCCCGCTCCACACCAACGCCGCGATCTTCGCCTTCGTCGGCAACATGATGTTCGCCGGTATCTATCACTCTACCCAACGTCTGGTAAGGGCACGGCTCGCATCCGACCGGCTTTCTTCCATCCACTTCTGGGGCTGGCAGGCGATCATTGCGGCCGCAGCCGTCACCCTCCCGCTCGGACTCTCCAGAGGGAAGGAATACGCTGAACTGATCTGGCCCCTGAATGTGGCCGTTACCGTTATATGGATCATTTTCGCGATCAACTTTTTCTGGACCCTCGCCCGCCGCAATGAACCCACGCTCTACGTCGCTATCTGGTTCTACATCGCCACGATCATCACCGTTGCGCTGCTCTATGTGGTCAACCATCTGTCGCTGCCGACCAGCCTGTTGCACAGCTACCCCGTCTTTGGCGGAGTTCAGGATGCCCTCGTGCAATGGTGGTATGGACACAACGCGGTGGCGTTCTTCCTGACCACGCCGATCCTGGGGATCATGTATTACTACGTCCCCAAAACAGTCAACCGCCCCGTCTACTCCTATCGTCTATCGGTGATTCACTTCTGGTCTCTGGTATTCATCTACATCTGGGCCGGACCTCACCACCTTCTCAACACTGCGCTCCCGCCCTGGTTGCAATACCTGGGCATGACCTTCTCGCTCATGCTGTGGGCGCCGTCCTGGGGAGGAATGCTCAACGGCCTCCTCACCATGAAAGGGGCTTGGGACAAAATGCGCGAGGATCCCATCATGAAGTTCTTTGCGGCCGGGATCACCTTCTACGGAATGGCAACGTTCGAAGGACCCCTCCTCGCCATCAAATCAGTGAATGCACTGGGGCACTACACCGACTGGATCATCGGACACGTCCATGGAGGCACCCTCGGGTGGAACGGATTCATGGCAGCAGGCATGTTCTACTGGTTGGCACCCCGCCTCTGGAACCGGCCGCTGTATTCGCGCAATCTGGCCAACATTCATTTCTGGATCGGGCTGGTGGGAATCCTCCTCTATGTTGGAGCCATGTGGGTCTCCGGCATCACACAGGGCCTGATGCTCAATGCCCTCAATGACTCCGGGACCAGTCTGGCATACTCCAATTTCCTGGAAACCCTGAATGCGATACGACCACTGATGTTCTTCCGCGCCATCGGAGGATCTCTTTACCTGATCGGATACATCCTGCTCGCCTACAACATCTACCGCACCATCGCCGGAGCCGGGACTGTCTCCACCACCGTCGAAGTGCCCCGGCGCACCGAGCCGGATCAACAGGGATTCAAAGGTAGTATGCTCAACCCGCCCGTCATTTACACCTCGCTGATCATCGTCTTCGCGTGCATGTGGATGCTCGGAGGCGGCTTCTTCCTGCTGACCGGGCTTTTCGGCACCATCTTCACGGTGCTGCTTGCAATCATCCATTTCCAAGCCGGTGGACGCCGATGGTCTCAATGGTATGAAAAACTGCTCGCCAACTCACTTGGCTTCACGTTACTCACCTTCGCGTCCGTGGCGATTGGAGGAGCAATCCAGATCATCCCAACGGTCATGGTCGACCGAGCCGCAAACATGGAAGGCCGCATCCAGCGCCTGCTCACGCCGCTCGAACTCGCTGGCCGCGACATCTACATCGCGGAGGGCTGCTACAACTGCCATTCCCAAATGATCCGCATGCTCAAGCCCGATGTCATGCGATATGGCGACTACTCACGTCTCGGAGAATCCATCTACGACTACCCGTTCCAATGGGGATCACGCCGGATCGGACCCGACCTCGCAAGGGAAGGAGGCTTCCGCTCCAATGATTGGCATTTCGATCACTTCATGGACCCCCGGTCGATCTCCTCCGCCGGTTCAGCAGCGGCCCTTCCATGGATGGGGCAGGGCTCGAACATGCCAGCCTACCCATGGCTGGCCAGCAAGAAGATCGATGTGGATGCCCTCCCCCCGAAGATCCGCACACTCAGAACCCTTGGGGTGCCCTTCCCGGACTGGACAGAGGAGGAAATCCGGACCCAGGTTGAAGCACAGGCACTCGAAATCGCCCGCGACCTGCAGTCCAAAGACCGCTTCCTCGAACCGAACAGCCAGATGATAGCCGTCATCGCCTATCTCCAGCAACTCGGGCTCAATGGGGACGCTCCCTGACCCGACCAACCAGCCGCAAAAACACAATGGGATCACGCATCCAACCTGAGGAATGGCACGCCTTGATTCAGATCCTGGCCTTTCTGCTTTGCTTTCTGGCCTTTCTGTACTTCGTACTACGCGCCCTTCTCATGAAAAAGGACACCGCCGGAAAACTCGCCGCCATGCCCCTTGATGAACCCGGAGACCCGGACAACCGGAATCGAACCGACAAAGAAGCTACCGAACCCGCTCCCCCTGCCAGCCATGGATGAACCCTCCACAAACAAGGAACCCGAGGATAAAGGCGTAACGCTTCTCGAACACTCCTACGATGGCATTCAGGAATTCGATCAGAAGTTGCCAAACTGGTGGCTCTTTACGCTCTATGGGGCCATCCTGTTCTCCATCGGTTACTGGCTGGTGGTCCATCAGGTCCTTCAGGGGACCCGCGACACGCTTCTCCTCGAGCAGGAGCTTGCCCAGGTCGAGGCCCGGCGGATTGAGGAAACCGTCAAGCTCCTGGATGACGCCAATCTTCTCGAGCTCAGCCGCAATACCGATTTCGTGGCAGCCGGTAGTCAGGTGTTCATGACCAACCAGTGCGCCACTTGCCATGGTGCCGATCTGAGATCAGGCCCGGGAATGGTCGGAGTCAACCTCGTCGACAGCGAGTGGAAACATGGCGGGAACCCCATCAGCATCTTCAATACCATCACACAAGGGGTGGCTTCGGCAGGAATGCCCCGGCATGAAGGCATCCTCAGCCCAACCGCGATCGCCCAGGTCACCGCTTATATCCTGAGTATGCAGGAACCGACCCAACCCTGATCCCATGGCACGGCAATCCCGAGGCAATCGACCCAATCTGAATTCCGTTTCCTCGATCAATCCGGATGGGTCCCGAAGGTTCCTTCGTCCTGCCCATGTGAATGGACGCTTCACCCGGGCACGCACGGTTGTGGGCCTGATTCTGCTGGTGATCACCGTGATACTCCCCTGGATCGACATCGGCGGTTACCCCGCTGTTCTACTGGATGTTCCCCACCGGCGCTTTCACCTCTTTGGGATCACCCTCATCGCTCAGGATCTATGGCTTTCCTTCTTCATTCTGTCCGGGCTCGGATTCCTCCTCTTCATCGTCACCTCGCTCTGGGGCCGCATCTGGTGTGGGTGGACCTGTCCCCATTCCCTGTTGCTCGAGCAAATCTTCCGACGCATCGAACGTCTCGTGGAAGGAGACGCCGCAAAGCAACGTGCACTCGATGAAGCCCCCTGGACCTCCTCGAAGATGATGCTCAGGGGAATCAAACACACCCTATTCCTGCTCGTGTCTCTCCTTCTCGCCCATGTTTTCCTCTCTTACTTCGTTCCGGTCGAATTTCTTGGAAAATGGATCCTCTCGAGCCCGGTCGAGCATTGGGACAGCTTTCTGCTGGTCGCCATTCTCACCGGATTGTTCTACTTCAACTTTTCCTGGTTCAGGGAACAACTCTGCATCGTTATATGCCCGTACGGGCGGCTTCAATCCGCCCTTATTGACGATGATTCCCTCATCATCGGTTACGACACCAGACGCGGAGAACCGCGCGGCAAGCCCTCCGACCCAGCCAACGGGCACTGCATTGACTGCCTGCGCTGCGTCAACGTGTGCCCCATGGGAATCGATATCCGGATGGGGCTGCAGATCGAATGCATCGGGTGCGCCTATTGCATCGACGCCTGTGATCAGGTCATGGACAAGCTCAAGCGTCCGCGAGGACTGATCCGTTACGATTCCCTCAACGGCTTTGCCGGAAATCGCCGCAAACTCATCAGGCCCCGCACCTTTCTCTACGCAGGGTTTCTTCTCATCGGGGGTATCGTCATGACACTCTCACTCTTTCAGCTCAAACCCTATCACCTGAGTATCACGCGGATGAGCGGTCCACCCTTCCACCGGACTGAAACTGCCGTGCGCAACCAGTTCAGCGTCCGGCTCCTCAACAAAACCGGTCAGGAAACAGCACTTATTATTCGTGCGGAAGCCGACCCACTCACCCAAATGAGCCTCAAGGATCCGGTTTCACTCAAACCCTACGAAGAAACCGTTCTGCCTTTGATCGTATCGGTTCCGACCACCCAGTTCCGCGCTCCCTTCGAGTTTCACCTTACCATGACCAGACCGGACGGCACCATCGTATCCTCACGGGATCTACGCTTCCTCGGCCCCGATCTTGATGCATCGACGCGCGAACTTGTCTTCGACTGATCCATCTGACCACCTTCCGGAACCTCCTACCCCGAAAAATGGAAAAACCACGCCTTACCCCAAATCGCGCCATCGGATTCTGGCTATGGATCATCCTGTTCTTCGTCGTCATCATCGGCTCTTGGCTGGTGACCTTCACCATCGCCAACCGTCACCGCCCCGAACCGATCGCCCCCGGTGAGACCCTCCCCCGCCTACAACCCGGGTCGACTGCTTCCTCAGTCTCACCCGTAAGCTCTGAGGTCAAAAAAGAACATTAACC
>JAFGAQ010000231.1 GCA_016933595.1 Opitutales bacterium
GCTTCCGCCTGCAATACCGAGCCATCCTCAACCGCGATCTCGTATGAAACGGTTCCTGTCCTATTTCCACCTCTGGAACGACCTGCGTGCTGCCCAACGGCTATCCAGTCCGCTGATCGCCTTGCTGTCATTGGCCGTTTTTCTGTCCTCTCTGCTGGAGGACCTATTCTCCTCCGGACAATTGTCTGTAGCGGTTTTCCAAATGGTGGTATTTACCCATGCCATATTGGTTGGTCGATACGCCTGGCCCTGTTTTGTTTTCGGAAAAGGAATCCCCAATCTTCCGCGAAGGAAACTCAAATCAGGGATCGTTTTCATCGCTGATTCCTTGGTTGTGCTGGGTGGCATGAGTTTACTGGCAATCGTCTCCCATGGAGCGATCCGCAGCTGCGGGTCAGTGTTCACGGGTGTTCTGCTGCCCCTCACTCTGGGGATGATGGTCGGTTGGGGGCTAGCTCTGGCAATTACCCTTCCGCTTTGGACGCGTCCATTGAAATCCAAGCTGCTGAACACCTCGTTCGTTTTGATTGGCTGTATGCTGGTGTTCTGGCCGTTGAGGATACTGGGAAGCGAGACAGGGTTGTTATGTATGCTCCAATCGGCTCTCATATTGGTGTTGTCACCGGTAATCCCCTATTCCCATCAACGATCCTCATGTCAGTCCTCTTCCGGTTCGACGCCATCCGTAGATTCCGCTAAAACCAAGCGCCCAACCTTTTTTAATAGAATCCGGCTGAGCGTGCTCCGATCTCAGATGTTGTTCCGTTCCCACGGGAAACGCCACAGCGCATCTTTGGTTTTGGCGATGCTATTCCAGCAGTCCATCGTCATCGTGGTTGCGGTGGCGGCTATGGTATTGTCCGCCGCATCATCTCAGGACGTATTCCGGGCAGAAAACATGGTGTTTTCCAGTTTATTGACGGTCTTCTTTATTTCCATGTCACAACAGACGTCTCTGTTCCGGAAGCCCTTGGAGTCGTCGTTTCCTTCGCTTATGGGCATGTCACGACGGGAATGGGCCAGATCCTGTGTTTGCCATCGCTCCCTCATCTGGGGAGTACAGAGTCTGGTGGTTGCAGTATCGCTTACGCTCATCGCTGTCGGCATGGATCGCAGCAATTTGATCCAGATTCCATGGCCGGAATGGTTGGGCAGAGCATTCCTCTGGTATGGGCTCTTTCTTGCATTGTCCGGGCAGTTGCGGGTTTTGCGCTATGGGCACTTTCCCGCATTACGTCTCCAGGGCAACTTCCGCCGGACTTGGAACCTCAACCGTTGGATGGGTGGCTGGCTGGCCCTCCCCATTCTGGTGATCACGACATTTGGTTTGGCAAACATGCTCGCCAATCATCCCCAGCTTAACCTGTTCTCCATCCCCTCATGGCA
>JAFGAQ010000232.1 GCA_016933595.1 Opitutales bacterium
AACGACTGTGAGAACCCCGCGGAAATGTCCGGGCCGACTGCGTCCGCAAAGACCGAGGCTTACGGCGTCCTCATTCACCCAAGTCGAGTGGTCGGCGTCGTACATTTCGCCGTCTTTCGGGGCAAAAACAAGATCCGCCCCTTCCGACTCGCAGTGTTTTAGATCCTCCTGCAAACTCCTGGGATAGCTGGACAAATCTTCCTTCGGTCCAAACTGCGTCGGATTTACAAATATGCTCACCGCCACGCGATCCGCATGCCTCCGGGCTTCACGAATCAAATCGAGGTGCCCTTGATGCAGGTAGCCCATCGTCGGCACCAAGGCAATCCGGTGCCCGGCCGATCGACAGCCGGAGACCCACTGCTTCACCTCATCCTTTTTAGTGACCACTTGCATTGTCGTGTCTATTGCGATAAAAACACCGCCGGTTCAGCCATGGAACACCTTGAATTCCACTGAGTCGCGGAGCGCCTCCCAACTCGCTTCGATGATATTGTCGGAAGCACCAACAGTGCCCCATACCTTCGCACCGTCGGTACTTTCAACCTGAACACGAATGCGTGACTTGGCACCATTGCCGCCTTCCAGTATCCGCACCTTGTAGTCCACGAGGCTTACATCCGCAATTTGCGGATAGTCTTGAATCAAGGCATCGCGAAGCGCCTGATCCAGAGCCCCGATCGGTCCATGGGACTCCGCCACCGTATGCCGAACCACTCCATTCACCCGGATTTTTACGGTAGCCTCGGAAAGAAGGTCTCCCCTCTTTTCCCGGTTTTCGACAATCACACGGTAGTCGATCAATTCAAACAAAGGCTGCCGACCCTTGAGGAAACGGTCGATCAACAACTTGAAGGAAGCGTCCGCGGCTTCATACTCATATCCACGAAACTCCAGCTGCTTGAGCTCCTGTATCAAAGCCTTGACCTCCTCGGAATGAGAATCGAGATCCAGACCAAGCTCACGCGCCTTCATCATCACACTACTGCGGCCGGACATGTCCGATACCAAAACCCGCGTGCGATTACCAACCAGAGCCGGATCAATATGCTCGTAACTCCGCCTGACCTTTTCAACCGCATTCGCATGAACGCCACCCTTATGCGCAAAGGATGTCGCGCCCACATAGGGCGCCCGGATATCCGGACGCAGGTTCGCCATGTCATCGACAAACAGTGAAACATCGCGAAGGCGTTTCAAGTAGGGTGCGCAGCTGAGTTCATGCCCCATTTTGAGAACGAGATTTGGAATGATGCTCGTGAGGTTTGCGTTACCATTTCGCTCGCCGTATCCATTGATTGTTCCCTGAACATGGCAGGCTCCGGCTTCCACCCCTCCGAGACTAACCGCGACACCCAATCCAGCGTCATTGTGGCAATGCACCCCGACATTGACATCTGGGAAGGCGCGAACCACCTCAGCAACAACGCCTTTGAGCTGTTCAACCAATTGCCCTCCATTGGTATCGCACAACGCAAGGGTTCCAGCTCCGCCCCTATATGCGGCTTGCAAAGTAGCCATCGCATACTCCGCACAATCCGAATAGCCATCGAAGAAATGCTCCGCATCATAGACCACCTCACGCCCTTGAGCGACCAGATGACGCACCGAATCCTCAATCATCGTAAGGTTTTCTTCGCGAGTGGTACGCAAGATCTCCAACACATGGAGCAACCATGATTTACCGAAAACGGTCACGACGGGGGTTTCAGCATCCAGCAGCGTGCGGATTTGTGTATCCTCCGATACCGGCACGCCAGCGCGCCGGGTGGAACCAAATGCGGCGATTCGCGCGTGCTTGAGCTTCAGCTTGCGCACTTCTTCAAAGAATCCCATATCGCGCGGGTTGGAACCCGGCCATCCGCCTTCAATATAGTCAATACCGAACTGATCCAGCTTCTCCGCTACGCGCAGCTTCGATTTTACAGTGAATGACACACCCTCTCCCTGTGTTCCATCCCTCAGGGTCGTATCATACACATACACTTGTTTTTTGCTGGACATAGATTGATTGATTATGGGTTGTTTCCCTCGTGCAGACAATCCCCCTCTGTTCCTTTGTCGGCACAATGCCGATGCATGGAGAACCGCCTGCAATCGTCAGGCAGTAATTCGCGGAATCATTACCGTTTCCGCCGGAGACGCATTCAGGTCTGTGCCAATCTGCTTCATCAAGATGATTCCTAGCTAACAGAATGAACCCATCTGGCAACAGGAAACTCGCTCATGAAGCGATTTTCCTTCACAGCCCACCCGCGACCCGTATAAACAAGAGTCCTTAAAGCAGATCAGCGTCGTCCTCTCCAACCTTATCACGGGCCAGTCGCACGAGAATGGTGTACTCTTCGATCGATGCATCCGGAGAAAGGAACATGACATCGGCATACCCTCTGGCTGGAATCGATACGGACTCAAAACCCAAACGGTTGTGGACCCGCTCGTGATAGGCGCGGAAACGACAATCCTTTTCGACTTCCACCGGATAAGCCATCTTGTTGCGCATACGAACCCAAACGTGAAGCCGTCCGTTCTTCAACGGGTGAGCTTC
>JAFGAQ010000233.1 GCA_016933595.1 Opitutales bacterium
AAACGGGGATCTTCGATGGTAGCTATCCGAAGAACATGGTCTCTGCAAGGGTCGACGCCGAGTCGGGGAGCCGGATGCTGACGAGGTTATCGATGATGCGGGTGCCTATCCGGCAGAGGATCGATGCTTCTGTTTGAGCCGGAAGCAGTCGCCATGAGAAAACATGGGTGTTATCGGCGTAATCGAAGCGGACCTCAAAAGGAGAATCGTGGGCCGGGCTGTCGATGACCGAAACCGGTATGGTTGCGGTTGATCCGGAGCGGGTCACGCACTGTTTCAGCCCGTCTTCAATCCATTCGGAAAAGCGCACGGCTTCCGCTTTCATTTTCGGGTGGCACATTATTCGCGCTCCGCGAATACCCCGGATGATTTCGGATGGATCAAAAGTGCTGAGGATCTGCCCGACCGATTGACGGATCGGGAGCGTTCTTGCGGCTGCGAGGTCGTGGATTTTCGAAGGATCCGGAGTTGGGATTTCACTAAGGTCGATGCTGTCGACTCCCGAATCGAAGATAACCCGCCGGCTTGCCCGGACAAAAGTGAGATGGCGGTTGCGCACCTGGGTTTCGGGAACACGGTGGAACCAGTGAAAGACCGGAAGATCGCTCTCGAGCCAGATTGAGACGAGATTGAAGAGCATGTGAGGCTCGGACGGGTCATAGCCGAGCATGATCACCTCGCAGCAACACATTTGCCGGTGGGTGTCTCCAATATAGCATTGGGTAAAAAGCCTCGCTTCGATCGGTTCGGCTGGAGATCCCGGTTTTTGCGGACAAAGCATAACGATCCGGCAGGGATAGCGCTGTCCGAAGTGAATGCCGGTGGTGAAGATAGCCAAGGCTTCGCCTGTGGTGGTTTCTTCGCCGAGATGGATCACCAGATTGAGCTGGGATGCCCGGAAGTCGGACGGTGGGCTATCAAGGGTGCCTGGTTCGGCCAGCCACATCTCCCTCAGGGTGCGGGAAATATGGGATACCGGCATGGAGATGCCGGGAAGGTTATGGATGATACTGGGCATGGCAGGGCTGACTTGACTTCACGGCCCGGGGCGGCGCCATTCATGTTTATGTTCCCAGAGCAGGCGCTCGGCCGCAAGTGGACCCCACGAGCCCGCTGAGTAAGTCTCAAGCCCCCGGGCATCCAGTGCTTCCCAGTGTTCTAATACTGGGGTGATGATGCGCCAGGATTCTTCGGTTTCATCTCCCCGGATGAACAGGGTGCTGTCCCCGACCATGGCATCGAGGATCAGGCGTTCGTATGCCTCCGGCGTGTTGGACCCGTAGGTGGTGGCATAGTTGAAATGCATCTTGACGGGTTGGGTCCGGGTTTCGAGACCGGGGACCTTTGAATTGAGCAGTAGGGTGACGCCCTCATCGGGCTGAACCCGGATGACCATGATGTTGGGCGAGAGGTCGAAGCGGTTGCCTTCACTGAAGAGGATGCCAGGCGGGCGCTTGAATTGGATGGCGATTTCGCTGGTTCGACGTGCCATGCGTTTGCCGGAACGAACATAGAATGGCACACCCTTCCAACGCCAGTTGTTGATGAAGAGGCGCAGTGCGGCATAGGTTTCGGTACTGGAGCCGGCCGGAACTCCGTTTTCCTGTTTGTACCCATGGACGCGCTGTCCCTCGATCAGTCCTTCCCTGTATTGGGCGCGGACCGCATCTCCCTCGCTGTTGCGCAGGTCGAGGGGTTGGATCGCCTTGAGCACCTTGACTTTTTCGTCGCGTATGGACTCGGGATCGAGCGATACAGGTGGTTCCATCGCGGTGAGCGAGACCAGTTGCATGGCATGGTTCTGGATCATGTCGCGCAAGGCGCCGCTCTGATCGTAGTAACCCGCGCGCGAGCCAACCCCGAGTTGTTCGGCTACAGTCACTTGCACGCAGCTCACATACTCGCGGTTCCAAATCGGCTCGAAGATCGCGTTCGCGAAGCGTTGGACGAGTAGATCCTGCACGGTTTCCTTTCCGAGGTAATGGTCGATCCGGTAGATCTGATCTTCGCGGAAATGGGACCGGAGGGTGCGGTTGAGTTCTCTGGCGGACTCGAGATCGTGGCCGAAGGGTTTTTCGATGATGACTCTGGCCGGATGATCGGAGTCTGCCCCATGGGATGCCAACCCGCTCAATCCGAGGTTGCGGATGATGCTCGAAAAGACTCCGGGCGGAGTGGATATGTAGAAGAGCAGTTGGAAATGGCTATCCCTTTGTTTCTCCATTTCATGGATGCGGTCCGCTAATGCCTTGAATGCATCTGCAGCTCCATAGTCTCCAGCGTGGTAAGAAAACTGCGGACGGATCCGTTCCCAGACGTCGTCAATGATGGAACGCCTGGAATGGGATTCGATGGCTTCCTTTGATAGTGTCCTGAAATCCGCGTCCGAAACCGGAGTCCGTCCAAAACCGATGAAGTGGAATTCCGAGGGGAGAAGGTTGTCCAGCGCCAGGTTGGCAATCGCGGGGATGAGTTTGCGTTGGGTCAGGTCGCCGGATGCTCCGAATATGACAAGGACAGTCGGTGGGGCTCCGCGGTGTTTGCTGAGCCCGTTGAGAAAGGGATGTCTGTGGGTCTGGGACATGATTAGGAGTTGAGAAAACCGGAGAATGCGAAATTTGCAAACCTGCGCTTAGGTCTGTGGGCTGTTTTCCCGTGTGTGGTTTTCGCTGACGTTTTGGGGTGGAGTCCGTTCTCCCCTAAGGTAAACGGGGGCATGGAATCCAAAAAGGATGGCCAGGAGTTTGTTTAAGAACCAAAACATACCCAATGGTATGAAAAGCACTTGAACCACGAAGACGCCAAGGTAGATCGCGGTGATTTTGAGCATCGTATTGAAGACCTCCATGCCTTCGTGGGCAACGAATTCCACTATTTTCGATGCGGCTTCTTTGAGTTGACGGGTCTTGTTCCCAATGGCTTTCGCAGGTTCAGAAAACGCTTCGCGAATGCTTCCGATTTCAGGCATCTCGTATTCCATGAGTGCGGCGAATTCGGTTGTGATCGGGACCAGTGCGGCATGGTATTCGTCGACCCTCGGAAAGAACAGGTTGCGATTGAGAAAATCGGAGAGTAAAGCCGATGCCGGAAGAAAGAAGCGGAGGATCATGAGAAACAGGCTGATGCGAAGCAGCAGGTTCCGCACTGCCAAACTGCTTGGGACACGGATGATCGAAAGCAACGCACTCAGTATGAGCATGCCACCCAGTAGCTGGAACACATACGCTTGGGCGATTTCGAAGCAGATTTTTTGGACCAGAAGCGATACTATGGCGGTGACGAGCATCGACGATAGCCTTTCGGTCATGTCGTCGAGGGGGTCGGCAACCTGGCCAACTGCGACCGCGATTCCGAGTCCGCCGGGTTCGAGTTGAAGCGAGGACTCCTTGACGACGGAGACTCCCGCATTTACGAGGCGGGCTGTCCCGTAGGCAATTCCCGCTTTGCGGATGGTGTCCTGAAAGTAAGTTTCGGCGACCTCATCTGCGATGGGAACCCGGGCGGGCGGAAAGATCACCAGACCGAGGCCTGCGATAATTACTGCAATCAGGATGAGAACCCGTCGAAGGGTGGGTTCTGCGTAAGGGGACGAACCGGTGGACGGTGGCAGTGGGGTCATTTTCTATTCTCCGGTGGAGGTTCTATGCGCGTCAGGTCAAATGGAGTTGGAAAAAGAATGCGCTGGAATGAAAATGCTGCAAATGGATTTGAAGGGTTTGGCTCGAGAGCGGGTTATAACCGCCATTCGAACTTATACGAAAGGCGACGAAATGAAAATAGCTAATAAAACCTTTGGAGCGATTGTGGCACTGGCGTGTTTGTGTTCGGGAATGCTACATGGTGATGTGCGTTCCTCAACCACAAACCTTGTACTGGAAAAGTTTGTGCCTCCCATTTTCCCACTTGTCTTGAAAGGTCGGGGGGTTGTGGACGGCGATATGAATGTGTTGTTCGAGATTGATGAGAAGGGCAAGGTCAGTGATTGGCTCGTGCTCAGGGCCTCGCATCCCGAGTTTATCAACTCGGTTAACCGGGTGGTCGACAGATGGCAATTTGTCCCGATTCTGGAAGATGGCGAGCCTCAAAAAGTGATCAAAGAGGTGGTGCTTTCCTTCAGACTCGAGGGGGCTATCGTCAACATGGATATCGGAAGCTTTGTCACGAACAACATCTTGCGGGATCGTTTCGGGCTGACCGACCAAAATGAATACCGTGTCTCCGAGCTATCGGAACTCGATCGGATTCCGAGGCCGGTGGAAATGGTGAAACCTGAGATTCCGCGTATCGGTGATGTGCCTGAAACCACTCGTGCGACTATTGAATTTTTCATCGACGAAACGGGTCAGATCCGTTTTCCGAGAGTCGTGCGCTCCGATGCCCCGGATCTGTATCTTGGGCAGGCCTATTTGGCTCTCAAAAAATGGCGTTTCGAGGCTCCGGTGAGAGGTGGCAGGCCGGTAGTGGCCCGGGCCGTGCAGCCCTTCGTCTTTGATAACAGGCAATAAGTCCTGCTTGTCTTAGGATAGAATCCGGATCATCCCCGCGACTCGATCGAGTTGGCGGGGATGATTCGTTTATGGGTGCGTGGGAAGGTCTGAAGGCCGGGAAATGGAACAAGAAGAGTATCTCACGCAGAGCCGCTGAGCCGCAAAGGAGGAGGAAGAGAAGGGCGCGAGCAAGGATGCTCCCGCCACTGTGGGGAGGGGGCGCAAGTTTGTCTCGTTGGGGTCCCGCCTTCAGGCGGTCTCATGCGGGGTGTGGCGGGACCGCAGCGATGGGATTGGGAAGAAGAGTAGTGTCTCACGCATCGTGTCCGGCGAAGTCTGACGATGAGGGAAGCCTCGAAGACGTAAATGGTGGGATGGGAATTACATCACGGTTGTATCTTGTTCGGGAGGGTAAGTATGTGCCCAAACTTTGATCTTCCATGTCACTCTGAGCAGAAAAGGGCTTGGGCTAATGGGCAGGTGGCCAGGTCAATCGTGTCGCCGCGTTGGTAGTGCCTGAGCAGATGCCGCGAGTCATTGGCAAGGCGTCTTCGCAGG
>JAFGAQ010000234.1 GCA_016933595.1 Opitutales bacterium
CAAGAAAGCCCGGCTGGCAAGCAGACCAGTCCGGGCTTAATCAAAAAGCGATGAGTTCCAGATTACTCCTCGGCTGCAGGGTTTGCCACACGGTCATACATCGAGTGCAAACGGCGCTTGTAGTTCACTGAGCGAACCTGGTAATCGATATCGTAGCGCACCTCTATGCTCAGCTTCTCGAGCTGCTTTTGGCGCTCAATCGCGGCATCGCGTTCCGCATTCGCCTGACTCAACTCCCGGCGGATCTGCTCCACCTCAGCCCTCTGGCGAGTGAGGGAAGTCTGCAATTCAGCCAGCAATCCACTGTCAGAGGACGAGACATTCTTTTCCTCCATCTCCTTCTCGAGAGCGGCTGTCAAAACGGACTGGCCTTCTTCGATATCCGATGCCGTGGCTTCGAGGTCATTCAACAAAGCTTGCAACTGAGAGGAATCCACCTGCTCTCCGGAGCCTTCCAACAGACTCTTGAGCGCATTCAGCAAAGAACGCTGCTTCTCAGAGTTCTGCTGCAAATCGCTGACCGCCTGCCCTACCTTCGAAGAGCGGGAATAGCGTCCGCTCTTTACAAGCTGATCCACAATCGTGTTCACGCTGCCTTCGCCTTCAGATAGTTTGGATTCGAAACTGCTCACCAATCCGGCCAATTGACTCTTGGCCACTGGCTGCCCAGACGCCAACAGGTCACGCATCGAGTCAATCTCAGACTGCTGACCCCTCAAGGCGGCACGCATGGACTCAAAACTGGATGCCGCCGGGATGCCATAAGCAGACTCGCCGGATGCCAAACGGGAGCGCAACGCCTCCTCACGGTTTTCGGCAATCCGGATACCTTCCTCGAGATCCGACAGCGTCTTTTCCAATGCCTCGGAACGCTCTTCCGCCTCAACCTTTGCCTTCTCTTCGGCTTCCAGTTTCGCGTTCAGCTCCTCAATCATCGCCGCCTTTTCCTCGGCATCCTTTTGCGCCTTCTCCTCTGCCAAACGCATGGCTTCCTCGGTCTTCTTGAGCGAATCGGCCAATTCAGCCGCCTCAGCAGCAGAATCTTCGGCTTCCTTCTTCACCGCCTCATACTGGGTCTTCAGCTCCTTTTCCCGTTCCTCTGCGGAACGCCTGTGCTGCTCAGCGGAACTGCGCGTCGAGAGCCAACTGAATAGCGAAAAACCAGCCAAACCCAGCAAGATAACAATAATTACCAGCGGGATGACGGCCAAGCCTCGGTCTGCGTGAGAATGTTTCATATAGTCAGGGAAAAGTCGTGGTGTGTTCCTTTTTGAAGACGGGTAAAAGGATGGTTTCTCCGGTGGACATGTCAACCGCTTTCGAATCGCTTTTCGATTTGAAAACCCGCTGAGACTGAACACACTCTGGAATACTCATGGGCGAACACCCGGAAAACACCTTCACACAGCGCAAGTTGAAACCGTCTTTATCCATTCCATCTGTCCTCTTTGTTTGCATGGGCAACATCTGCCGTTCCCCAGCAGCCGAAGCGATCTGGCTTCACAAAGTGAAAGAAGTAACCGGCTCCTCCGACTTCGATTGTGATTCGGCCGGCACAATATCGTACCATGCGGGAGAAAAAGCGGACCACCGGATGCGGCAGGCGCTCGCCAACCGCGGATACTTCAGTGTCAGCACAGCCCGCCAGATTCAGGCAGCCGATGTGCAACGTTTTGACCACATTCTCGCAATGGATCGGTCCAATGTGGAAATGATCTACCAGATGTTTGGCCCCGATCCGGTTCTTCAATCCAAACTCCACCTGTTCTGTGACTTTGCGGGAATGCAGCACCGGAGGGATATTCCCGATCCTTACTATGGAGGTCTTCACGGATTCACCATGGTCATCGATCTTCTCGAACGCGGATGCGACCAGATCATGGATCGACTCAATATCTGCCCCGCAACCCGCTGATTCTCCAATGCGCTTCTCCATCCATCCACTGAACATGAAATCCTCTGCAACTCTGATGATTGCGGTTATCCTGTGCTCCGCCGGGACGCGCCTTACGGCCGAACAGACTGCGACGGAAACCCTGCAGCGCCCGGGTCCGGTTGTTGTGCAGGATCCTCAGGGGAACCTGCATGGAGACTCCGAACGCACCTGGATCGATCTGACCTCCATTACTCTATCCATCTCCTCAGGCACTGCCATCCTTGATGTCGAGGTGGCGAGCCCGTTTCCGGCCGCCTCCCAAATGCCTGGTTTGAGCGCCGACCTGATACTTCATCTCCTGACTGACTCCAGAGAGGATCCGCTCGATCCATCCCTGCTTCAACAATTGATACGGTTCAACTACTCGAATGAGGGCTGGACCCCCGTTTCCATACTCGATAAAGACCCATCTTCGGTTTCCCTGATCCCGATCCGGATCACCAGCCACGGGAATACCGTATCATTTCAGTTTCCAGCCGGACTGATCGAGGAATACTCCCACTGGGCCGTATCCACCTCCACCGCCTGCGCTCCAAAATGGAGACCGCTTACCCACAATCCGCCCACCCCGGTTGCGTCGCTACCGGAAATCAACGACGATCCGAACTGAATCCCGGAATACCGGATTAACCGGTATGCGGATCAGGATCCGGTGTCGCCCCTCTGCCATATCAATCCCGGGACACGCAAGTCCAACGTAATAGGGCAAAATTCCGTCCATTGATGCCAACCAGGCTTCGATCGCGGGCATCTGACCAATGTCATGAACCGATCCTGACTGCGGCGCAAAAGATTCTGTTTTTTCTAAAAAGGCACTTGAAATTGGAATAATTCCAATTATCAGTTCAGGCATTAAAAGAAATTGAGACTTGAACGCAATTAGCACCCGATGATGCTTCCAACACAGGCAAAAGAAACCCTCGAATCCGCTCTGGCGGAGCATGGGTTGCGCTCGACCCGCCAAAGGGAGTGTGTTTTTGGCGTGGTTGCCGCTTCGATGGATCATCCAACCGCCGATGCCATCTACAGTCGCGTACGGGAGTCCTTGCCGGGTATTTCGCTTGCAACCGTGTACAACACGCTGGAAACCCTCGTCTCATGCGGATTGGTCCGGCAGGTGAACTTCGAACGCGAACCTTCACGGTATTGTCCCTTGTCCGAGCCGGGAAAGCATCACGCCCATTTTCACTGTACCCGGAGCGGGAAAGTATTCGATGTGCATCTTCCGGAATCTTTCATGAAAGACCTGGAGGCACTGCTTCCCCCGATGTTCCGGATCGATAAGGTGGATTTGTGCATCAGCGGACAAAACCGTGGGGAAAACGCATCCGGACACCCGGAGCCGGACTGACCCACCGTTCAGCATTTATCCAACCGATCACCCAGCATTTATAACCAAGAAACTTATGGCGAACCAACTCGAAATCAGAAACCTCAACGTCACCATTGGAGACAAGCCGATCCTGAAAGATTTCTCGCTCTCCATTCCTAAAGGAGAAGTCCACGCCCTCATGGGTCCAAACGGCACTGGCAAAAGCACCCTCGCCAAGGTGATTGCCGGGCACGAGGACTACACGGTTCAATCCGGCGAGGTATTGGTGGATGGTGTCAATATTATCGGAATGGAACCCGACGAAATCGCCAGAAGCGGAGTGTTTCTGGCCTTCCAGTATCCTCTCGAGATTCCGGGTGTGAGCATTGCGAACTTCGTGCGTGCCGCGCTTCAAGCCCGTATGGAGGAAGGTGAGACCTTCAATGCACCGGCCTATTACAGGAGCCTTTACGAAAAGATGGATCTGCTGCAGATCGACAGGAAATTCACAGCCCGATCCGTCAATGAAGGGTTTTCCGGTGGCGAGAAGAAGCGCTGCGAGATCCTCCAGATGGCCATGCTCGATCCCAAATACTGCATCATGGATGAAACCGATAGCGGACTCGACATCGATGCCCTCAAAATAGTGGCCAATGGCGTGAACCTCATGCGTAGTCCCGACCGTGCCTTTCTCGTCATCACCCACTACCAACGCCTCCTCGATTACATCATTCCGGACAAAGTTCACGTGATGTGGGATGGGCGGATCGTTCAATCCGGAAACAAGGATCTCGCGCTTGAACTCGAAAGCAAGGGCTACAATTGGGTGAAGGAAGAACTCGCCACCGCCTGAAACCCGGCATCCATGGATGACCCCGATTCCAACAGAACAGGGAACTCCGATCATCGAAACCAACTGACGAAAGAACTGCCATGGTTCAGCATACTCCCATCGAAGTCGATAGAGAAAAAGGCAATTTCAGCTACAAGACCCATTACGAATACGACGCAGGTGTCGGCCTCAACGAGGGCGTCATCAACTACATTGCGGACGTGAAAGGCGAAGACGATTGGATCCGGCAATTCCGGCTGAAGGCACTCGACGTGTTCAACCGCCGCGCGATGCCGACCCACTGGGCGACAAAAGACCTCGAGAATATCGATTTCGCCAAAATCCGTTACTACCTGTCCAAAGGCCAGATTCCCAAGCGCACATGGGAAGAGGTGCCCGACGAGATCAAGCAAACTTTCGAACGTCTGGGGATTCCGGAGCAGGAACGCAAGTTCCTCGCAGGGGTGGAAGCCCAGTTCGACAGCGAAGCCGCCTACTCCAACATCAAAGCCGATTTGGAAAAGCAGGGTGTGATCTTCCTCGGTCCAAACGAAGGACTGAAGGAACACCCGGATGTTTTCAGGAAGTGGTTTGGTAAGATCATTCCGACTAACGACAACAAGTTTTCGGCACTCAACAGTGCGGTCTTCAGTGGCGGTAGTTTCATCTACGTTCCTCCGGGGGTGAAAGTGGCACAGCCACTTCAGGCGTATTTCCGTATCAACGCGGAAAGCTTTGGCCAATTCGAAAGGACCCTTATCATTGCGGATGAGGGATCGGAAGTCACCTACATGGAAGGCTGCACTGCACCGCAATTTGAAACCAGCACCATCCACAGTGCCGTCGTAGAGTTGGTTGCCATGAAAAGCGCCAAGATTCAATACATCACGGTTCAGAACTGGTCCAACAACGTGTTCAATCTGGTAACCAAACGAGGGCTGGCCCACGAAGAGTCAGAAATCCGCTGGATCGACTGCAACATCGGTTCCCGTCTCACCATGAAGTATCCCGCAGTGGTCCTCAACGGACGCAAAGCCAGGGGGGAAGTGCTATCGATTGCACTTGCCAATGACGGGCAACATCAGGACACGGGCGCTAAGATGATCCACAACGCCGACGAAACTTCGAGTAACATCATCTCAAAAAGTATTTCCATCGGCAACGGGCGCTCATCCTATCGCGGATTGGTTCACATACCCGATCACCTCCGTGGATGCAAAAACAACACGGAATGTGATGCCTTGCTCATCAATACAAACAGCCGGACCGACACCTTCCCGGCTATCACCGTGCGCGGCAATGGCAACTCGGTTCAGCATGAGGCAAGTGTATCCAAACTCAGTGCCGAACAGATCTTTTATATGATGCAGCGCGGACTTTCCGAAGGCGAGGCCATGAGCCTGAGCGTCAACGGATTCGTAAATGATCTCATGAAGCACTTCCCGATGGAATACAGCGTCGAGCTCAAACGCCTCATCGATCTCGAAATGGAGGGATCCGTGGGTTGACCCGCCGGACCCATTCACTGCCACCCAACATTGTTTTTGCACCATGCCCACAGCATTACAGACCAAACTCCTGCCAATGGCTTCCCTCGGTGACGATGCCCAGCTCATCGCCTACCGCGAATCCTTGTCCGGATCGATCCCCTGGCTCGACGCGAAACGCGCCGAAGCATGGGATGCATACCAGAGCCTCCCCATGCCAACCCGCAAGGACGAGAAATGGAGGTTCGCATCCCGCATGGCCTTTGATCTTGCAAACTTCCGGATCACCGACGCACCGGACAACTCCACCCGTCAACGGGCAATCGACGCATCGAACATGATGCATCAGGTCAGCGGCCGAATGGTATTCACCGACAACCATCTCGCCTCGTTCGACCCGGTGGATTCCGATTTGGAGGCAAAAGGAGTCATATTCAAGCCGCTGCTACAAGCCATCCATGAGCATCCCGATCTCATCGAATCGCGGCTGTTTGCGGAAGAGGCTCATCTTGGTTCCGATAAGTTTCTGGCACTCCACACCGCCCTCTCCCACTCCGGAGCCTTGGTCTATGTGCCGAAAGGGGTCGAGATCGAGAGTCCCCTCATGATCTATCACTGGACCACCCAGGAAGGGGTTGCGGTGTTCCCGCACACCCTCGTGATTGCCGAGGAAGCCTCCTCGGTTCACGTGGTCGACATCTTCCAGTCACTCGAACCCGACCTCCCGGCATTCTGCATCGCAGCAGGCAACCTCTACGCCGGTCCGGGATCCCATGTCTTCCGCAAGTGCGTCCAAAACTGGAGTCACGAAACCATCTCTTTCCAAGCCGATGCCACCGCAGCCCGCCGCGATTCCACCACACAGACTCTGGCAGTGAATCTCGGTGGAAAACGCGCCCGCTTTGAAAACCAGTTGCGAATGACCGAACCCGGATCGCATGCCACCATGTATTCGCTCACGGTCGCGCAAGGCGATCAGGAGTTCGACCAACGCACCTTCCAATCCCACGAAGCCCCACAGGCGGTTTCCGACTTGCTCTACAAGAACGCGCTGCTCGACCGCAGCCGGACCATTTTCTCGGGCATGATCAACGTTGCTCCGGACGCACAGCAAACCGATGCCTACCAGACCAATCGCAACCTGCTCCTCAGCCCGGAGGCCGACGCGAATTCGCTTCCCGGACTGGAGATTCAGGCCAACGACGTCAAGTGCAGCCACGGTGCAACCACGGGTCAGCTCGATCCTGAAGAGCTCTTCTACATGCTCCAGAGGGGCATCCCGAAACGCACGGCCCAACAACTGATGGTCTATGGCTTTTTTGAGGATGTCCTCGATAAATTTGAGCAGGAGGAAATCCGTGACAACGTGCGCAAGCTCGTGCAGAGTAAATTCCATCTCTGAATGCCTCAGATTCCCACGAACCTCATTTTCCCATGAACGACGAACGCATTCTTTCCCGGGAGGTCTCCGCAACCCTGATTCCGCATGGTGAACCCTTCACGCTTGATGAAGGGACCCCCGTGGTGATTACCCACCGTCTCGGCGGCAATTTCACGGTTATGACGGATAACGGCATGTTCCGGATCTCGCGGGAGGATGCCGACGCGCTCGGCGAAACCCCTGAAGCTGCGCCTTCGGGCGCTTCCACCTCATCTTCCGACCACACCCCCTCAATGGAGGAACTATGGGATGCCCTAAAACGGGTGTATGACCCGGAGATTCCGGTCAACATCGTGGATCTCGGACTGGTCTACAGCATTGACCTGCAAAGCAAAGAAAACGGCGGACACCATGTCGAAATGGCCATGACCCTTACCGCACCGGGATGCGGGATGGGCCCTGTCATCGCGGATGATGCCAAGAACCGCCTGCTCGGAGTCGAAGGCGTCCGCTCTGCTAATGTGGAAATTGTGTGGGATCCGCCCTGGCATCAGGACATGATCAGCGAGGAAGGCAAAATGGAGCTCGGCCTGATCTAG
>JAFGAQ010000235.1 GCA_016933595.1 Opitutales bacterium
CAAGCGGAGGATCCGACGGATTGCCTTTACTGCAGCTATGCCACTGCGATGGGAGGACAGGCATTGGACTTGGCGGGATACCCCATTTCCGAAGCGATTGCGGCGTATCGCGCTTGTCTTCTTATAAAAGGTGCGGATTGCGGTGAACGGCAGGTTGTCCGTGATCTCAAGGTCAATCGCTTCAGGTGAGCACCAGCTGACAGGATTCCATTCAAATGATACCCCTCCCAAGACATCCGAACGGATTCTCCTTTTCGGGAATCGGGAATTTGGTATTGATCTCACCCCCCCGCTGACGGTATTGGATAGGGCTTGCGCTATTCTGAACGGAAGATGTCTATCGGCTGAATCCACGGAATGCGCATATCTCTTTTTGACAGCACAGCATCCCAAATCACAGATCATGCCCAATCCATACCACATTGTTGTCTGCGGAAGCATCGTTCCGAATCCGCTGCAAACGCTTGAGCCACTCGAAACCCCGCAGGGACCCGCGCTCAAAAACGAGATGATGCTTCCGGCTGTGCTTGACCCATGGGCCGGGCATGCTCTCTACGAGGCTGCAAACCTTGTTAAGCAGGTTCCGGGCAGCAAGCTTTGGCTGGTCAGCATGGCACCCAAAGCGAAGCTGCAGCAAGTCATGATGGCAATCGCCCAAAAAGTCGGATTTGAACTCGTCGCAGTTGATGGTCCATCCAGTGGATTCACCGATGCGGGTGCCGTTGCAGGGGAACTTGCGAAGGCGATATCCGGCATCGCCGGTCTCGATCGGTCCAGACTGATGGTCTTCGGCGGGTGGGAAAGCGCCTCCCGGGGATCCGGTGCGGTCATGCAAATGCTCGGAGAAATTCTCGGTATCACGGAGCAATTCCAAGGCGTCGACTCATTGTTCCCGACTGACGGTGACATTTTTGAAATCAAAGAACGCGTCGAAGGAGGACAGTATCAGGTGAGTCAATGCGCCGGATTGCCGATTCTCGTCGGATGGGCAACCGGAAACCTGCCTGAGCCGAAGAATAATCCGCAGATCGGGATGGTCAACATGCGCACGGTGATGCCTGCGCTTCAAAAAGCATCGGTTTCTCAGGTCAAGACCGCGTCCGATGTGTTCAAATCGGTTGAACTGCCCAAGCAAAAGAGGGAAACCCGTATCGAGAAGAACCTACCTCCCGAGGCGATTGCGGATGAGATTATCGCATGGCTCAACCAATAACACTTTCAACTTCATTTTCCAATATGTCTGAAACAATTCTTTGCCTGATTCCCAGCAGTTTAGACGGCAGCTTTGACAAACACGCCCTCGAATGCCTCACAGCTGCTGAACAGCTGAAAAGCGCCCTATCCGCCCAACTGGTTGTAGGAACGTGGGGAAGCACCCAACCTGACCCTTGCATTGGCTCCATCGGGGCAAGCGCCTACCTTCACGTGGAAGGGGATGCATTCAACCAAGCCCGCTACGCCACCGACAGCGCTGCGGCTGAAGCCATTGCGAAACAATGTGGAGCCACGGTGATCATTGCCCCTGCAAACTCCCGCATCCAGCGCATCCTATCCGGAGTTGCCCAACGCATGGGAGGCACAGTGGATACCCATGCGACCGGAATCGAAAGTGAAAACGGAAAAATCATCGTATCCCGCTGGTATTACCGTCAACGCATGTTGGCAAAGCTCGTGCGCACCGCCCGCCCCTGTTTCGTATCGGTCGAGTCCGGCTGTTTCCCTGTCCATACGGCCAACGGATCCTGCTCCTTCCAGAAAATCTCCGTTCCCGCAGGGAGCCGCACCTCCGTTAAAGATGTGCTCTCCTCAACCGGTGGCGATCAGACCATCCGACCCGATGCCGAGCTGCTTTTCGTCGCTGGGGCCGGTTGGACCAAAAAACAGGCGGATGGAACCCTACAGCACAAAAAAGCCGAAGACCTCATCCTCAGTTTCATCAGCAAGCGCAAAGCCTCGCTCGGAAGCAGCAAATCCATGGTGGATCTCAGTTCGGAAGGACAGGAAGTTCTCTCCTTCCTCACCCATATGCACCAGATTGG